>JBBIQC010000591.1:0-4509 GCA_037442585.1 Oscillatoriales cyanobacterium bin_317 | reverse complement strand
ATATGATTTAAATGACTTTTTGTGTCTTTTGTTAACAAATTCAATAAAACGAGTCATATTAGAGCTTTTGATCAGACCCTCAGAGGGCACCCACAGAGGCTTTTTCGCAGTTTTAATGATAGGTTTTATGGAAGCTGGTTTAGAGGGTTTTTTAAGAGGTTTCCTTAAAGGTTTTTTTAAAAGTTTTTTCAAAGGTTTCTTCGATGTTTTTTTAGAGGTTTTTTTTGAAGTTTTCTTCGAGATCTTTTCCAAAGGCTTTTTCATAAATATCCCCCCTTCAAATCTAAATTTCACTTTTTTTGCCATTGAATACCATTAATGAGGTTCTTCCGTCAAGGATTATTCTATAAAAGAGCTTTGGGCGGATCTTTTGATTGGAAGGAATTATTTTTACCCGAAAAGAAGTCTTGGAAGCCAAAGTGCTAAAGGTTTAAATATCAAACAGAGAGCAGTTCCAATCGCCTGAAGGATAACAAATGGAATCACACCTCGCACGATATCACCATATTTTACACCCTCAAAGTCAAGCCCCTTTAAGTAAAATATTGCATAGGCGAAGGGTGGGGTCAGGAAAGACATCTGTAAGGAGACGCAAATGACGATGCCAACCCATAAGGGATCAAAGCCAAGACCTGCCACAATGGGACCGAATATGGGAACCATGATGAAAAGTATACCTATCCAATCGATTAACACCCCAAGAATAAAGATAATGAAAAGAAGCAGGAGAAGAATGCCCCAGGGACCAATTCCGAGGCCTAAAAGGACGTTTGAAACCACTTTACCGCAACCAGCACTCAAGAAAGTTCCGGTAAAGAGATTGGCACCCATGGCCACAAAAATAACCATCGCACTCACCCTCAAACTGAAGTAGGCAGCCTCTTTCAATTGCTTTAGGGTAAGTTTCCGGTAAGCAGCAGAAATGATGATGGAGCCAAGGCTGCCGATACCAGCACCTTCGGTTGCACTGGTAAGCCCAAGGAAGATCGATCCTAAAACAGCAACAATAAGAAATAAGAAGGGAACTAAAGAATTTATAACCTCTAAGAACAATTGCAACCATACAATTTTCCCTCTATCTTCAAGAGAAAGGGCTGGACCGGCGTTTGGATTTGCATAACATTTTATGAGAATATAGAGATTGTAAAGGGTTGAAAGGATGAGACCTGGAATGATCGCTCCAGCATACATGTCTACGACCGAAACCCCTGCCATGGGAGCATATAAAATAAGCATTACACTTGGTGGCATAAGTATGCCGAGAGTCCCAGAGGCAGCCACAGTACCCATAGCCAGCCTTTTGTCGTAGCCCCGCTTAAGCATGGCAGGGATAGCCACTAAAGCCATGGTGATCACAGAAGCGCCTATGATTCCTGTAGCAGCCGCAAAAAGGGTACAGATAGCAACAGTAGCCAGAGCTAATCCACCTCTGAGAGGTCCGAGAATCTTATACATCACTCCATAAGCAATCTCAGCGATACCCGCACGTTCGACCATGGCCCCCATAAAAACAAAAAGGGGGACAGCGGCGAAGACCTCTACAGATAATATGTCAAAAATACGAAGGGGAACCATGAAGACAAGCTGCGGTAGTGGCAATGCTATAAATCCGAATATGATGCCAAGGCTTGCAAGAACAAAAGCTATGGGAAATCCAGCAAAGACTCCGGCAAAAACGCTAACAAGCATCAAGAGAGTAAGAAGTTCAGTGCTCATGGGAATGGCCTCTTATAGAGAAGTATAGATTTTTAGCAAACTCCGCAATACCTTGAAGAAAGAGTATTATGAATCCTATGACTATAATCGTTTTGAAGGGATAGACAGGGGGTCTCCACGTTGAAGCCGAAGTGCATTCACCACTCGTCCAGGAATATATTAAATTTTGTGTCAGATACCTTAGCACCACGTAAAAAAGGGGAAAAAAGAATATTGCATATAGAACCACCTCGAAAATGGCTCTACCTTTTATCGACAGACGATTGTAGAAAAAATCTACCCTTACATGGCCTTTATTCAAATGGCAATAAGCTGCTCCCAAAGCGATGTAAACACCATATAGCATCCAGGTTAAATCGTAAGCGAAAAATGTTGGCTTGGCGAATAGATATCTCATCACGACTTCAATTACCATCACTCCCGTTAGTGCAATAATAAGCCAACTGCCGAACTTCCCGATCAACTCGCTGAGACGATCGACTTTCGTTATGAACTTTCTTATCATCTCTTATCCTCTCTTATCCTCCGTTAAAACAGGGGCCCTTTTCAAAGGGCCCCTGTGCTTTTCTTTATTTACGCGGTGTGCGATTCATTTTTACGTAGGGGTACCACTTCTTCTCCCATGCCTTCATGGATTCCCATACTTTACCAAAAAACGCATCCTTTTTGCCTCGTTCATCCAGATAGTCTGTAGACCATTTTATCATCGTATTTACAGACTCTTCTTCCATCATGACCAAAACGTTACCGGCCTTTTTGAATTCCTCCAGTGCCTTTATGCTCAGGTATTCTTCATGCTGAAATGTCCAGTGAATTTCATGATAACATGCCCTTGCAAGTAGGACCTTCAAGTCTTCGGGCAGTGCATCATATGTTTTTTTATTGACCAAGAGTTCATAAATCGAGGCGGGCGAATGTATGCCTGGGTAATGATAGTATTTACAAACTTTATGGTACCCTGCGGTTAAATCGAAGGCCGGGGTGGCAAATTCTGCTGCATCAATCACGCCTCTTTCCAAGGAAGGGATGATCTCAGCCGCAGGGAGAAAAGCCACTGAGAAACCACGGGCTTTCAGGATATCTCCCATTAAAGGCATCATCCTCATTTTTACCCCTTTCATATCTTTCAGGGTACGTAAAGGCTTTTTAGACCATTGGAATATTTGCATACTCATTGCTCCAACAGGAAACACTTTCAAATTGTAACCGTACTTGTCATACATCTCTTGATAGAGTTCATTTCCTCCACCATACTTCATCCACATCAGAGCATCCACCGTCTCAAAACCGCCTGGCACAGAGGTGAAAAGGGCCGCCGCAGGAATTTTGCCCATCCACAAGGCCGAATATCCGTAATGGGCATCTATAGCACCGTCACTGGCAGCCTTAACCCCTTCAAGAGTTGGCACTAATGCCCCTACGGGATGGACATCGAATACCAACCGGCCACCACTTATTTCCTTCACAGTTTTAGCCAGATGCAACAGATGATCATGATATAACATGCCTGCTGGCACAAAACCCTGCACTTTCCAAGTGATTGGTTTAACCTGAGCAGCCACTGGTGAAAAGGTTAAAGTAACTGCCAAGATGATTCCAACAAAAATAGTGAAGATCAATTTGCCCAATTTCATTTTAATACACCCCCTTTTAAGGTACTTTATTCCACAATATTTTTAACACACAAACCTACCTTCTCTGAATGAGCCATGAATCACCCCCTTTCAACTTCTCCTAAAAAGCCACCTTATCCAATCCTTTTAATCCCAGTATCTTGCGAGCTTCGTCAGGTGTTGCGGGGTCGATGCCCAATTCTCTAGCAATTCTGATAATCTTTTCAACTTGCTCGGCATTGCTTCTGGCTTTGACACCTTTTCCAAGGTAAAGATTATCTTCCAAGCCAACTCTCGCATTTCCGCCTAAGAGTAGAGAAAGAGTACACATATTAAACTGGTTGCGACCCGATGCACAAACTGACCAAGTGAATTCACCCAGGAGTTCCTTGGCAGAATTCCGTAAAAATAACAAATTTTCAGCCGCCGGTTGAATAGCCCCCAAAATTCCCAAGACAAACTGGATATAAATCGGCTTCTTAAGATGGCCTCTGCTTAGCATGAAAGCTACATTATTCACCTGACCAACGTCATATACTTCGAGTTCAGGTTGAACGTTGTATTTTTGAAATATCTCAGAAAATTCCCTGAGCGTTTTAAACGTGTTGGGTAAGATCAGATCTTCAGTCATAGATAAGTATTCTTTTTCCCATGGAAATTTAAAATCTTTAAAGGTATCGAGTGCATGAAACAGGGCGAAATTAAAGGATCCAAAATTGAAGGAGGCCAACTCCGGTTTTAAAACCGGTATTCCCCTGAGCCTTTGTTCCGAAGTCATACCTAAACCGCCACCCGTGGTAATGCAGAGAACGATGTTGCATCTACTCTTAATTTTACCTGCGACTTCTTGGTAAAGATTAACCTCAGCCGAGGGCGCACCCGTTTCTGGGTCACGAACATGAATGTGTGCTATAGCGGCCCCAGCGTTATAAACCCTAACAGCCTCATCAACAATCTGATCCGGAGTTATAGGCAAATATGGCGACATGGAAGGAGTATGAATACTCCCTGTTATGGCTGCAGTGATAATTCTTTTATCCATTTTTCTACCCCCTACAGGCTATTTTTCATCATTACTTAACAGCACTCTAACTCAAATAGTTGGATTAATCCAATTTCGGTCATTTAGAGCTTATCCGTAAATAAATATTACTTGCCGGAAGGCGATTAAAGCACATGC
>JBBIQC010000590.1:1743-2255 GCA_037442585.1 Oscillatoriales cyanobacterium bin_317 | reverse complement strand
AGTGGAGTTTATGATGAAAGCGGTATAGATCCTGTATTGGCGGAATGGCATAAAAAAGAAAAAGGATCTCTTAATGGTTTTATGGCAAGCAACAGAACAAAACATATAACAAATATGGAGCTTCTTGAGTTGGAAACAGACGTATTGATACCCGCAGCTCTTGAAAATCAAATAACTTCTAAGAATGCTCATAATGTAAGAGCCAAGATGATTCTTGAGCTTGCAAATGGCCCTACAACTCCTGAAGCGGATGATATCCTGCATAAAATTGGAGTTGTTGTCGTGCCTGATATTCTGGCAAATTCAGGAGGTGTTGTTGTCTCTACGTTTGAATGGATGCAGAATTTAAAATCTCAACATTGGACCGAGTCAGAAGTAAATGAAAAATTACGCGAATTAATCTCACGAGAATCAAAAAACGTTGCAGATAGAGCTCATTCGTTAAATACAGATCTGCGTAGAGGCGCATTCATTCTTGCTCTTGAGCGTCTTGAATTAGCTTTTTCTGCCAA
>JBBIQC010000590.1:0-1733 GCA_037442585.1 Oscillatoriales cyanobacterium bin_317 | reverse complement strand
TATAAACTGAGCTTTGGTTTCAGCGCTGGCTTTTACCTGCTCCAAATCAGGGTCAATGTATCTTGGTCTATTGCTTTTGAAAAGCGCTATAATTCCGTAAGGCACCATTATTGCAGCACAAATCCCAAGCGTATCGGAAAGAACATAACCTAATATTGCTGTTGAATATTGAGAGATAGCGTATGTGTCAATAGACATGGACAGAAGTCTTGAAATTCCATAAAAAAGCAAACCTGTAGTTAACACGTATCTTGCATGCTTTGGTCGGACTAATGTCCAAATCATTACCGCCTCGGTCAGGACTATAGATGCTACAAAGATATCTATAATGTTTTTTACCGTAATGCCAATTGCATGTGGACCGGCAAGGGTATTCATGACAAAGAGATACCATCCACCAGCAAAAAAGACCGTTATAGTAAATGTTCTTAACAAGTACCGCCATGAAAGTTTTTTCATTGTTAGGCGGCCCTTGCAGGGCTTAATTACAAGATAACATAAAAACCGCAATAAAAAATTATTTACAATATGTGTGTTGTGGATAATTATTTGCTTTTAACCGTTTCTTCAATGCTTAGATGTGTATATTTCATATTATTTGGTATATTACCAAGTGGTGCACTTCAGAGCTGAATGTGCCAGTGGCAAGCATGCCAAAGCTAGTAAATCATGATAAGGGTGTACTTAGTTAGCACATTGTAAACAAAAATAAATATGAGACAGCGCAAGGGGCATAAGCTTTTGTACCCTTTACGCTGTCTCATAAAGAGACAGACATTTGTCCGAGTGATTCGGATACTCCTAGTTAAGGAGAACGACGATGACTACTCCATCGATTACGCCAAACCAAGAAGAGCGCATTGCCGATCTCGTAAGAGACGCGGTTCGTGCGTTGGGCTTCACGAAAGATGAGGCTCAGGAAATCATCAAAGCAGGTGGTACGTTGCAAGAGCAAGTGAAGCCCATCCTGCAGAAACTCGCGATGGTGGATCAGCGCTTCGGTCCCGCGGTGAAAGACTTCGAGTTCATGGTGCCGGCAGACTACAAGCACGACACTCAGCTCGATACCTTCGCCAAGAAGACCAAGAAGCTGAAGACCATCTATTGCTTTAATGACGCGCTCACCAGCGAGAACTTCGCGAAAGCGACGAACAAGCTGGAAGTCGGCAAGAAGTACCGCGTTCGCATCTTCCCGATACTCTCACAGGTGTCGAGCGACGATTGCATGACCTTCCTGAAGAAACAGGGAGCCATCCTTGTGGGTGGGCAAGGTGTGACCTTGCTTCAGGCAGAGAAAGCGGACGAGTTTCCGGTGGGCAAGTGGACAGTTTCCTTCGATGAGAAGGATGCCCTCTGGGAAGATTCCGTCGGCTCCCACAGGGTGCCGGGCGTGCGCCGCCACTCGGACGGTGGCTGGCGGTTCTGCCTCGGCCGCTTCGAGGGTGGCTGGGGCGGCGGCCGCTGCCTCGTGTGCTTCTGCGACTTATAGTCCTTTGGAACTTTGTGCCTCGTATTACATCTTGGGTCTTTGACCCCTTGAGCCCTTTACTTCGGTAAGGACTCTTTATTTAATGCCCCACCATCCGTAAGATATCAGGCCGGTCGGTACAGTACGAGCAATAACGCGCAGACCTCAAATCACAAAAAATGCCAAAAATATGAATGACGCGTACAATTCTGTTGCTCTTCGGCATGCGATAATATATCAAAATATGCCTTAAATTGGAGATCTT
>JBBIQC010000589.1:0-5485 GCA_037442585.1 Oscillatoriales cyanobacterium bin_317 | reverse complement strand
TAAGAACAGGAAAATATAAAAGAGCTGATGAATTAGAAATTGGTGATAGTTTAATGCCTTGTATATTCGTAGAGTGATAGCCCGGCAATTGAATATCTTAAGAAGAAACAAAATGAACATATGCAATTGCATAAAGAAAGCGGTATTAAAGGTTTTAGAATAGCAAGAGAAAAATTGAAGAAAAATCCTGAAGCATTAAAAAGAAAAAATGAGGCATTTTTAAGGAATGCAGAAAAATATAGAGAAATCGCTGCTTTTGAACATAAAGTAGTTGCTGTTAGAAGAACAAATAGATACGAAGAAATGTATGATATAGAAGTAAAAGATTTTCATAACTTTGCACTTAGTAGTGGAGTTTTTGTTCATAATTCAATAGATAGTGTCCAAATACTAAAAGAGCGGGGAATAGATGCAGGAATACTATCGGTGGACAAAGACACTAAATCCTATGATACCTTGAAGGAGTTATTACACACGCACAGAATTGATTTTTATCCCGATGAAATCTTCCAAAGAGAATACCAGAGATTAGAATTAATCAGAGGAAAAAAAATAGACCACCCGCATAATGGAAGCAAGGATGTTGCTGACGCAGTAGCGGGAGTATGTTATAATGTAGTAAATGAAAATATCAAGCCGTCAGTCGGCTTTATGTGGCTTGGCAATTGACAAGTATTTCGGGTGTTTGCTAAAATGTGGTAAATCTTAACGTAGTATCTTTATGGGGATCTTCTCAAGCATCAGGAAGTTTTTTGCGAGGGAAAAAAATCTTGGCTACTTGGACGATGACGAAATCGGAGCAGTCGGGCAGTTCAGCAATTTTTGGGGGAATAGTAAATGCCTTGCCACTTACGGCAAAAGTCTTTATGTCTATGCTTGTATAAGCAAGATAGCCGAGAAAATAGGTTCGGTGGATTTTAAGTTATACAAAATAATCAATTCCGATGGCGAAGTTAATGAGATAAAAAGCCACGAGATTTTGGATTTATTATACAGGGTGAATCCTTTTTACACAAAAGCGGAGTTTTTGGAGACAGATGTCATAAACAGGAAACTAACGGGCGATTCTTTCATTCTAAAAGTCCGCAATAAACAGGGCAAGGTGGTGGAATTGTGGAATATCAGACCAGATTTGGTGACCATTATAACCGACCCCGTTAATTACATTAAAGAATACAGGATAATGAAAATGGACGGGAAGCAGGATTTTGTGCCTGTGGAAGATATTATACACATCAAATACCCATCGCCGCTTGACAGCTATCTTGGTTTGTCGCCCTTGTCGGGAGTAAAAGCAAGAGTGGAAATAGAAGAACACGCTTCCAATTATCAAAGGAGTTCGTTTGTCAATAACGCAGACCCGAGCGCTATAATAGAAATGGCTGATTCGCTTACTTCCCAGCAGGCGAGAGAGCTGGAAGAAAAATGGAACGCAAAACATAGGGGAACGGGCAGAAACTCAAGGCTGGGCATTCTTTGGGGCGGGGCGAAATATCATCGGCTTAATCTGACGCCTTCGGAAATGTCCTATATTGAATCAATGAAAGCGACAAGGGACGATATTCTGATGGCGTTCAAAGTCCCAAAACCAATAGTGGCGATTACGGACGAAGTCAATTACGCAAACGCAAAAACAGCGCAGGAAGTATTTTTATCAGAAACAATAGTGCCAGAATTAAGAAGATTCATTGACAAGATAAACGAACAATTGGTGATACCAGACTACGGGGAAGAATACTTTATAGATTTCGTTGACCCCGTTCCTGTTAACAGGGAAACAAGATTAAACGAGCTGGACAAGGGAGTTGATAGGTGGATTACAATAAACGAGGCGAGATACGAAGTGGGATTAGAACCGATTGAGGGCGGGGATGTATTGTTAAGACCGATGTCAATGGCGTCTGTGGCGGAATTGAATAAAACATATTCCGAAGAAAACGACTACAAGAACCTGCACGGAAAAAAGATTTTGAAATACAAACTGCAACTGAAAAATGAAATCAAGTCGGCAATGGACGATTTCAAACACGAAGTTAAGAAAAAAAAATTGAACAGGGAAAAGGACATTTCCAAAAGGTCTTTATTTGGGGACAAGGAAAAAAGGGAGCAGTATCGGTTATACAGGGCAAAAGACATAGACAAAAAAAGCGAGAGATTAAGGGCTTTGGCAGTAAGAATTGCCAACGAGCAGAAAGAAAGATTTCTCAAAAAGTTAAGGCAAAGCAGGCCGAAAACGAAATCAGAAATAAGAAAACTATTTGGGCTGAAAGGCGAGAATCAGATATTCAAGACAGCAGTCTTTCCGTTATTCATTTCAATCTTTAAGGAGTCGGGAGAAGACGCAATGGCTCTTTTGACAATAGACAAGCCGTTTGACATCAAGAAAACGAAAGTCGGAGCGGAGATATTTGCCCTATTGCAAAAAAGGGCGGTATTTTTCGCCCATAGCGTTAATAGCACTACTTTACTTGGGCTGTCAGAAACATTGGCAGAAGGAATAGCGGCAGGGGAGGGGATAAAGAAGCTGGAGGAAAGAGTGTTGGAGAGGTATGCGGAATTTTCCAATTACAGGGCGGAAAGAATAGCAAGAACCGAAACTACTGCCGTAGTAAATGAGGCGCATTTAGAAGCATACAGGCAAAGCGAAGTGGCAGAGGGTAAAGAATGGCTGGCAACACTGGACGACAGGGTCAGGGACGAACATTTGGCGATGAACGGGGAAATCGTGCCGTTAGACAAGGCGTTCAGCAACGGGTTAATGTTTCCAAACGAGCCGAATTGCCGTTGCACTATTGCTCCGATAATAAGAATGATATAATAAAATGGACATCGTGTATGTTCTCGGCAAAGACTATGCGAATTCTTTTAACGAGTTCAGATATTCTTTGAGAAGCGCCGAAAAGAACCTGCAATTTGACAATCTTTACATTATCGGGGTCAAGCCGACTTTCATCAGCGATAAAGCGATACATATCCCGATAACCGACAACGCGGGGCATAAGTATAAGAATGTGGCGAGAAAGATAAAATTCATAACGCAAAAGGGGCTGATTTCAGAGGATTTTATTTATATGAACGATGATTTCTTCGTCTTGAAAAAAGTCAGAAATTATCCGTATTTTTACAATAAAAAAATCAGCGATTGGGTAGAGAATTATCCATTTGACAGAGGAAAGTATTATCATAACATCGTGGAACTGCATCGGCATTTCCCGGATGGCAAGTTTTTTGAAGTGCATTGCCCGATAGTGTATAATAAGGCAATGCTCAAGCGGGTCATTGATAAGTATAATTTGGAAATTACAATAATGTTGAGAAGTTATTACTGCAACGAATACCTTGACGAGCTGTCGCCAGTCAGGAAAACAAAAGATTACAAGGTTTATGAGAATTGGGAGTGGCTGGCGATGAAGGATGCGCCGTTTGTAAGCACGACAAACGCTTCCGCCGCATCAACGGAGTTCAAGTCGTTTATGGCGAGCAGATTCCCGCAGAAATCAAGCTTTGAAAAATAAAGGTCTAAACAATTAAAAAACACTTATGGATTTGATAAAAAAACAGCTAAATGCAGAGATTAAAGAAGTGAACGAAGAAGAAGGACTGATTCGGGCTGTTATTTCTTCGGGAATGCCAGACAGGCAGGGCGATATGATTGACCAGCAGAGCTGGAAATTGGACGAATACAAGAGAAACCCAGTCGTATTGTGGGCGCATAATCACGGGCAACCCGCAATCGGGCAGGCGGTTGAGATAGGCATAAACTCGGAAGGAATGCTGGAAGCGCTGATTAAGTTCGCAATCAAGGAATACGATTTTGCGAGAACGGTTTATCAGCTATATGCGGGCAAGTTTTTAAGGGCGTTTTCGGTCGGATTCCAAAGCGAAACCCAAGAAGAGGTGAACGACATCAGGATATTAAAAAATAATGTGCTGTATGAGTTTTCAGCGGTTAATGTTCCCGCAGACGCATTGGCTCTTGCAAAGACAAAAGGGATAGATGTAAGTTGTTTTGAGAAGAAATCGGAAAAAAGCCCGGCTTGCAGAATGGAAGATGAGACGATTAAAGAGTGCGTTGCGAGGAAAATCCCCGAGATAATGGACGAAAACCCGGATATGGAACAGGAACGGGCGGTGGCGATAGCTTATAGTATGTGTAGGAAGAAATGCGATGAGGGCTCAAAAGAAGCGGAAACAGTAAAGATGGTGTTGGAAAAAGTGGCAAAAGAAAAGAAAAAAATCAATAGTCTTAATTGGAAAAGGATATTAAACAGGGCGATTAGGGAGCTTATTAGGGCGAGAAATGCGAAATGAGATTGCTATGTTTGCTACCAAGACGGGCATAAGATACAAAGGGGCATTCAAGCCATTTGCCGAGCATCATTGGGGGACGATGAGGCAATGTTATTTATTAGGAGTAAAATAAGGACTGATAATCCCGAAAAAATCAAAGGTCAGAACTCCGAAGCGGGACGGACAGAATTAAGCGAAGTTAAAAAAATCTATGAAAAAAGAATTAAAAAAAGACATAGAGGAAACCGAAGAGGAAGAAACGGAGGGGGAAATTGAGGAAACAGACGAACCCTCCAGCGAACCGACCGAAGAGGAAGTCAAAGAAGATTTGAAATCCTTTATTAACGATGAGACGGTTAGTTCTCTTGAAAAGAGCTTGGACAAACTTTCCAACGATTTAGTCAAGAAGTTTTTTGACGGAGTAGCCAGCCAGAGGGCGAAAGCCATTGAAGCGGGCAAAACTCCCAAGAAAACATCTGAACAGGAAGTCGTGAAAGATTGGTTCTCTGCTCTATTGAGGAAAGACCATCAAGCGTTGATGTCAATTCAAAAGGATTTCCTTCAGATAGGCGATAGTGCACAGGGCGGATATCTCGTCCCGCCACAATTGCTTGCGGAAATCAACAGATTTACCGAAGAAGCGGGAGTGGCAAGGGCGGATATGAGATACCTTCCGTTTTCTGGACCGGGCAACAGCAGGAATATCCCAGCGCTTTTAAGTTCTGTAAGCGTTTTCTGGGTTGGCGAGGCGGGTGTAAAGCCCTCTACCAAGCCGACATTCAAACTTGTTCCGCAAGTTTTGAAGAAAATAGCCGCCATTGTCCCGATGACCGAAGAAATCTTGGAAGATTCAGCCATTGACATTATCCGCTTATTGGGCGAACTCTTTGGAGAGGCAATCGCATTGGAGGAAGACAGAGTATTCCTTAATGGCGACACCGATGCGGGCGACCCGTTCAACGGAGTTTTGAGGGCGGCTGACATCGTTCCAGTTGAAGGACCAGCCAACATTGAAGATATAACAGCCGACCACCTGTTAAATATGATTTATGCCGTTCCCAGAGCAGTAAGGAACAAGGGCAAGTTCTATCTTAACAGCACGATTTTTGCCATCTTGCAGAAGTTAAGAGCGGGCGAAAATGCGGACGGACAATATATCGTTCAAAGTCCCGTAGGTGCTCAACCAGCGACCATT
>JBBIQC010000588.1:0-2350 GCA_037442585.1 Oscillatoriales cyanobacterium bin_317 | reverse complement strand
CGTCGCGGCATCGGCCGCCGGTTCGGCAGCGATGGTTTCCGGCTCGCCGCCGGCGCTGGCTGGTTCAGCGGGCTCGTTGTCGCCCTCGTAGGCCTGGGCGAGAGCGTCCTGAGTAAGCTTCAGAACCTCGTTATCGACCTGATTGGGGTCTCGATCCTGCGTTTCAAGCAGGACCTGAAGTTCGGCGGGGGTTAGCTCCTCGCCCCCCTCGCCAACCTCTTCGAGTAGCGGGTTCTGCGCGATCTCCTCGGCAATCATGTCCTTCAACTCCAGACGGTTGAGCTGGAGTATCCGGACCATCTGCATGAGGGCAGGTGTCAGGATCTGCTTTTGCCTGAGAACGATCTGCAGCTTGTGCGAGATCGGGTTCATTCTGTGGTCAATGATACCACTCACCCGGCCGATTCGATCCACCAGAAAGGCTTCGCTTTCAGTGGCTTAAAGGCTTGACTCCGGACTTGGAGTGAGCTATTGGCGAAAGCTGAACCCTTCGCCGAGATACACCTTGCGCACTTCGGCGTCGAGTGCGAGTTGCTCGGGCGTACCCGCGCGGAAGATGCGGCCATTATTGATGATGTAGGCCCGGTCGGTCACCGCCAGAGTTTCTCTGACGTTGTGGTCGGTGATCAGAATGCCAATGCCACTCAGCTTCAGGTTGGCGATGATTTTCTGCAGCTCCAGCACCTGAATCGGATCGATGCCTGAAAACGGTTCGTCCAGCAGAAGGAATTGCGGCCGGATCACCAGCGATCGCCCGATCTCCACCCTGCGGCGCTCGCCGCCCGAGAGCATATAGCCCTTGTTCTTACGAACCTTCTCCAGGCCCATTTGCTCCAGCAGCATCTCCAGGCGCTCACGGCGCTGCCGGGCGTTCAAGGAGAGGGTCTCCAGAATTGCCATCAGATTGTCTTCCACCGAAAGCTTCCGGAACACCGAAGGTTCCTGGGGCAGGTAGCTGATACCGACTCGCGCCCGCTCGTACATCGCCAGCCTGGTGATATCCCTGTCCTCCAGGACGATCTGCCCGGAATCGGGCGTGATCAGGCCGACGATCATGTAGAAGGATGTCGTCTTGCCTGCCCCGTTCGGCCCTAGCAGTCCGACAACTTCGCCTGTCCGGACCGAGACGGAAACCCCATCCACTACGCGGCGGCCCTGATATGACTTGGAGATCTCGGCAGCCTTCAGAATGCCGCTCGACACGACGGGATCGTCCGTTTCCTGGCTGAAATGTGAACCCACGTTCACAATTATCTCCGATTCAAGGCCTTTTCCCTCATTTGCACAAATTTCTTGTGCGCCTATATTTCCTGGCGCCCTATGCGTCCTTTAGTACCAGGCGCGTGTTGTGCCAATTTCCCGGACCAGGTCCGGGACGCAGTTGCGGAGAGTTTAGCGGCGCCAGTTCCTACTGCCCCGTCCAAACCGGGAACCGGCCGCTGAGAGGCTCGTAGTTCGTAGCTGGGCATGCATGCGCTAGCGAAGCCGCATCTGGGTTGATGGCGCCCGAGTGAGACCACAGGTTCACACCGGTCTCCCCCCAGTTGCAGCAGTCCGGGCGGCTCGCCCCCGTCCTACTGCGAAACGCCCCCAGCGCTTCAGGCTTTCGCCATCCGGCAGCTCCCGGGGCGGGCACCGCCGCGCCCGCCCTTTTTTTCGCTCCGGGACTCTCTACTTCTTCTCTTTCACAGACCTGCTCAACACCCGATCTTTGGTTGACGCCGTCTCCACCAGCATGCGGTCTTCCCGTGAAAACCAGGTGATTCTCGGTCCCCGGGTGATCCCGCGTAAAGAGTCGGATACTTCGGGCTGGCCTCCGGTCATCACCATCCGTTCCTCGGCAAGGTAGTATTCCGCGTGCTCGCCGCGGCCTTGCCGCACTCGTCCCGGAGGTTTTTGGAGAAGCTCTACGGCGCCATCCGCCTCCATGTGCTCCAGATGGGTCTCGGTACCGCCGCCGAGTTTCGGAACCTCTTCGAAGAAGGTCTTCATATATCGCGAGCGCACGTCGAGTCCTGTGCGCACCAGGTGGGCGTTCTCCCGGTAGAAGCCCTGCTTGATCTTCCCGTCGTAAGTAAACTCCGGCGCCGAGACGATGGAAAAGCCGCGTGGCGTGCCTGGTGTCTGGCTCTTCTTAGGCTCGACGGGTTGCGCCGCCGCGCCGGCGGTAGCGCTGCCCGGCTGGCTCGAATCGGCCACCCGCGTAACCACGTCGCCGCGCGCTTCCAGCTTTTGCGCTTCGCGGTCGATGAAGATCTCGCGGCCCTGTATGCGCGTCGTGCCCTGCCAGACTACGGCGTCTCCCGTGTAGCGAATCTTGTGGTTCTTGTCCCAGGTGGTCATCTCCGCG
>JBBIQC010000587.1:0-6143 GCA_037442585.1 Oscillatoriales cyanobacterium bin_317 | reverse complement strand
ATTCTCGACTTATCTGGGACAAATGTAATAGTTAACACTGTTCGTTCTACTGACACATTTTCATTTTCATCATCTGATCTCAGATTGTATGATCCATTTTTTAACATGACTAGGAAAACTAAGATAACAAGTAGACCATCAATAAATCTCATGCCTTCTTCGTCAAGGTACATTACATTAGATGTTCCAGAGTACGGTTCTCTATTAGCAATTAACTATGTAATTGAAAACATGGTTAAGTACTTGAAGATAGCTGTAAAGATGTTTGATGGAAGGAAACGTCTTAAGTGCATGTGTGCTAATTGTCATAATGCTGTGCTGCATTTTCCAGCTTTATGTGTGCAACATGTGCAGTTATTAAAGCTTCCATTACTAGTAAAGATTATTGCTGAAGATAATGATGATATTCTAAAGGAAGAAGGCGCAAGCACTAGACTATTTGATTTTAACATTAAACCTTGGAACGTGCTATGGAAAGAAATAATCTCTGGCTACAGAGATTTTAGTGATATTAGAGGTGGAATGGTTGACAAGACATGCTGGGTATGTGGCGTTGCAACAAGCAGGCTTAGTGGAGGAATATGTTCGGATTGTTACATGTACATAAAGATGGATGTGCTGATTGATGATTTTAACAATTCAATTATATCGATTGAAGATATCAAGAATGGAATTTGGAAGAATTATCTTGGAGTAAACCAGAAAGAGTTTGATCGCTATTTAGAGTTAAAGAAGAAAAAGATAGTTGAAGAACAGGAGTCAAAAAAGAAGTTGACTCAATCAGTTAGTGAACTATTTGTTAACGCTAGGGGAGGAGGTACTTCTGGAACAGAAGTACCTAGTAGAACGATATTTGACTCAGTTATTCCTTCAACTTCTGAAGTTGTATACGCTAATTCAAGTACTACATCTACTGCTTTTACAAATACCACCTCTATAAATTATAGAGTATACTGAGAGAAACAGGGAAGGAAGAAGATATCTTACAATTATTGTCATTACTTGTAGACAAATTAAAATTAAAATAGGAACAGGTAAAGTTAATGATAAAATTTATTGAGTTAAGATGGCAAGGAAAATATTACAGATTTTCTCAAGAGGAATATAAAATGATAACTCAAATGAAAGAATTAAATAAAAGAGGAGTGTGTAACTAGAATCTGTGGAATAGCTGGAGTTGTTGGAGTACCTAATTCTCCTTTAATAGCTACTAAGATTGCTGTGGAACAGAAAAGTATAGGAGATGATGCTACTGGAGTAGCTTGGATAGATAAAAACAATAAGATTTTATCTATAAAGCGGGCAATAGCGCCTGACAAGTTTATGGAAGAGAACAAGGAAAAATTGCTTGGTATATCATCATTTATGGCTATAGCTCATAATAGGGCTGCTACAAGCAATCATCAAGAGAAGCATATGGATAAGGAGTGTCATCCATTCCTTAGTGAAGATGGAAAGTTTGTTCTATTACAGAATGGAACAGTAACTAATTACACATATATAATGAATTATTTGAAGATGGCTGGTCACAAGTTTTCTAGCGGTATAGATTCAGAGGTTCTACTACATATGTTTGAGGATATACTGGAACATTCTGAAAACAGGGTGGATGCCATAGAAAAGTTTGCTTCTGTAAGTGTTGGCAATGTCTTAATAATGTTTGATGACTTTGATCTATGGGGGTTCATAGGTAGTTATTCATTTTCTATAATTGATACTACTGCTGGTGTAATGATAGGTTCAGAGCTTAGTTCAGTGTTAGATGCTATTGGTAAAGAGAATATTAAAGGCGGGAAAGTGTATACTCCACATTCTATTAGTGGGCATGTTAACATTAAGCTTTCTGGTAACAAGTATACAATAACTTGTTATGGTAAGTGGAAGACTCATGAAGTAACTGAAGATGGATGGTTACCTACGCATGTTACTTATTGTGATTACTGTAAAACCGCTGGGCAACCATGTGAAAGATACAAGGGTAAAGATAGGTGTCATACTTGCTTTAAGAATAAGGTTGAAACTCCGAAGACATATAGTAGCAATATCTACACAGGATTCGGGTATGGAATTGAGAGGAAAACAGATGGTATTATGACAGAGGAAGAGATTAGGGAGTGGAGAAATAGCAGGAGTTTAGCATTAACTAAAAATGAAACGCCTAGTGTAGTTAAATCATTAAGTAATTCAATAACACAAGTAGTGTCTGAAAGTAAGACGCATGCAGTATGTGCATATTGCCTATTGGTACATGACATAGATGAAATAGTAGTTTGCAATAAATGTCGTAGTTATTATTGCCACTGGGACTTTACGAAGCATGTTTGTGGAGAAGTACATGAGTCTAAACTAGAAGTTATGGATTGGTTAGGAAACTTGTTGATTAGGAAAAGAACTAGTGAACTATCAGATGAGCAAGGAGAGGATCAATGTGACGGTTAAGCAGTTAATAGTTCATGGATTTAGTGGCTACCCAGATTTTAGATCTGACTTAATTAATCTATATCTTCGGAACAATAAATTAATGAATGTTACTGGAGCAGAGTTGCATAGTGATTATATTTCATTTGAAAAGAAGTATTTCAAACCTGAAGACTGCTTAATATTCATGCAGAATGGAGCTGTATGGGACTGGGCTTCATATGCTATTATGTGTGGTTATACTGTTGATTCAGCAAGAATTATAGAGATGATGACTTCATATAAACCAGCTTTATTCAAGTGCTTAGAGGAGATGAATTTTCCAGTTCCATCTTTTTCTTCTAAGAAGTTCTTGGATGTCAAGTATAATTTTAAAGTTGGAGCTAACAACAACTATTTAGTCACTGAAGCCTCTGCATCGACACCGGATACTTATGAAACTACAATGTATGTTCCTATGGGGGATGACCCATTTGTTGAAGGGCATCTATTATACTTCTATCTTGGGGAACCAATTATACAGGGTAGGATAGTGCTGGAGAATAAGGGAAAGTTTTGCTATAGAGAATCAAGCATTAACCCGTTTAATGTAGCAAAAGGATTTAGTGATACTTCAAAGGTGGATGTGGAAACTTTAGTTAAAAATATTGATCCATTGTCAGAAGTGTATATAGATCAATTAAAGAAGGTGTGCAGAAGACTATCTTTGCAAGCTGCAGAATTCTTGATTGCTGATAAAAGGGATGGCAAAAAGATGATTCTAAATATTGATCCAACTCATTTCCCGCTATCAAAGGATATACTTCCAAATTTATTTCTTAGGTATGCTAGAAAAAGATTTATGGATTTTATGAGGATTGAAAATGAGAAGTTACAGTGATAAAGAATTTGAAGATGATCTTCAGTTTAAATGCTGGAAATGTACTAAGCTAATTCCTGACTTGTATAATCATCAATTCTTCTGCAGGCATGGAAAAATACTGTTTGAAGCTAGTGAAATAGCTAGAGGAAACTTTGATTGCAAAGAGTACATGGATGAGAAGAGAAAGAATATCACTGGTAAAACTACATATCTATACAGGTTGCTAGTGATATATCATAAGTTAGCATTACATTCATTGCCTTTTGGGTTGATTGGAGCTATTGGAAACTTAAATAAATACGGGTTATGTAATATTACTGAGTCAATGACGAAATCAAGAATTGCATCTTCCGGTTTATTTGGTCAGCCATATAAAGATAAGATAATAGAGTTATCTAATTCTATTCCTGAGAAAGGCGATAAGTAATGAGTAGAAGTCATGTAGAAGATAATTATAAGTGTATTAAGCACAATTCTACTTATGGATATAAGGATGAATCTGGAAAGTGGAATTGCTGGGCTTGCTACAATGAAAATCTGTATAGGCATACAAGAGGAGAAATCATTGACACTTATACTTCTAAGGGAGTAGAAGCCAGGCTAGTGCTTAGTGGAACTCACTCTGTATTTCTTGAAATATGGAATATTACAGAGCCAGGAAACGAGGTAATGATTGATTCATTGGCTTATAATTATCTTTCCCAGGCAACTAGAGAATGGCATACTATAGTGAGTAAGTTAGAGAATGGAGTAGTTAATAGTAACTCAAGAAGTATAAACTTTGAGGAGTTATTTGGAAGGAGAGCAAGAAGAAATTGAAGGGATATGAAATTGGAGGATAAAAATGAAGTGTCTATTATTAAGTAAGGGTGAAGCAGGATATATAGTGATACCTGAAGGTACACAGATAGTTACAGATAATACAGAAACCAGGCAGAAAGGTAAAAGACTAATATTGGTGAGAGTAATATAAACCTAATTCAGAAATATGATGTTACAAATGAGTTTCTAGAAACATTTTTTCCAGATCAATCAATAATAGAAAAGAAGAATCCAGAGATTCCATATGCAAACAACATTATCTATCACAACTTGATTGTGTTTGGTTTCCCAGGTTCTGGTAAAACAACTACTGTAAATTCATTGGCTGGATTTGCAGTAGATAAGTATGGCAAGAATAATTTAACTGCGTTATTCTCTGAAGATGGAGATCTTAATTCTTTAATTAATAACTTTAAACCTAGCTTAGCAAATATTCTTTATAATGATAATGCTACGCTAGCAAAGTACAGTGATGCAACTTTACATAAGTACTTCATGCTTAGGAACATAACTTACAATAAATATGGAATTTCTAATGCTTACATTTTATCTATAATTGCACTTCACAGGTACTTTTCTATTCCAGTGGAGTTTAGAAGTGTAGTTGATGGAATAATCATTAGGGACACATCTCTTAATCCATATGATAATGCAATACTCTACAAGTTTATTGATAATGAAGAATTATTTAACTTGCTTAAGTATATCTCTTCAGAGAGACGTAGTAAAAGAGAGTTAATGAACTTCAGTGTATTTGTAGGAAAGACAATGAAAGGATTAATTTATTTGCGCCCAAGATCTACCTTCTTCTTTGAGGAAACTAATAAAAGATCAGACAATATGACATTACCAAATGGTGATTTTGACTTTGGAGCCTTCTACAGAAAATACTGCAAGCAAACTTGATAGTAAAATTGTTCTAATTGACATACATGAGCCTGAGACTATAGAGTTAAGGCTTAAAGCTGCTAAACTAATGGTTAAAAGAGAAACATTAGAGTCTGGAGATTATGCTATTGGAAATGTCCTGATAGAGAGAAAGGAAATAGGAGACTTCTTCAACAGCCTTAATAGTGGAAGATTATTTAATCAATTATTCAAGATGAAACTTAGCGGTAAAAGGAATTTCCTAGTTATAATAGGCAACTACCCTTCTAGGAAAATGAAGATTCCAAAGAACAGAATGGAACAGCAGATAAGCAGACTAAGTTTTGTAGCGTTTATTAGTTATGATGTATTGTTCACTAGAGTAGAGACTGAAGAACAATTCATAGAGTTTCTTAAGTGGCTGTATCAGAGATGTAATACTGAAACTCATGCTCCACTTCCAAAGAAGGAAGAGAAGCCTGAGGATATGAAGAGAGCAATGATTGGTTGTATTGCAGGGTTTGGTCCCAAGTTAGCTGATGAATTATCAGATAAATTTACTCTGAGAGAACTGATGGATATTCCAGAGAAAGACTTGATTGAATATGTGTTTTCTGGTAGAAAACTTGGCAAGAGAGCCGAGGCATGGTTTAAAGTGAGGAAGCTCTAACAGATAAAAGTGGACAATAGAATTATATGATGATCTTCTATAGAGAGATCAGTATAGAATTACTATTTCATTAAATCAATGGTTGAGAGGGTTATGCCTCAAGACAATTCAATGCTTTGTCATCCATCAAGAATGGTGAGAGGTGATAAACATTGAAGAAAATAGGAATAGAAAAAGAGTATTTTGTGGAGGACAGAAAAGGTAATATTGCTTCGCCAGAACAGATGTCTATGCTTCCAAGGGATGACTGTGGATTCTTAGCTGAAGCTAGAGGTGAACCTGCTACAGACCCATATTTAGCAGTCTATAACTTACTTGCTGAAGAGAAGAGAATGAAAGACCTTATAGCTAGAACAAATGAGTTAAATGGTATTAAACTAGTGATGAAGCCAAACAAGTCTTTCGACATGAAAAATGTTCTGAAGTTCTATAGTATAGACAGAATGAGAGACAAGGCAAAAGTGTACTCAATAAAGGAGCCAGTGCTGAATATTCCAGAAGATA
>JBBIQC010000586.1:0-5066 GCA_037442585.1 Oscillatoriales cyanobacterium bin_317 | reverse complement strand
AGTTGACATTGAATGTATAATAGCTATTGGCGGATAAGGCCTGGAAAGCCGTGAGGCCCAAGCGGCCTCATAAGCATGTTAGCAAACATGCCGGCCCCAGGATCCGCCATTTTGTTTGCCGGGGTCGAATCATGCTAAGGGTGTTCATCGACGAAGCCGGCGATCTCGGTTGGATCCTAGACAAGCCCTACAGGCGTGGGGGATCCAGTCGGTTCTTGACCCTTTGCTTCCTCCTCACGCCGGATGCCCTCGCGAAACACCCTGTCAGGCTGGTGAAGCGATTCAAACAAAAGCATCGGATCCCCAGAGGCGAGGAGCTCAAAGGAAAAGACTTGACGGGTTCTCAGCTGGAGGAATTCGCCTCAAAGGTCGGGGGCCTGGTTCAGGCCCACGATCAGTTGAAACTCCTGGCGATCACGGTGCAGAAGGACAATGTACAGCCGCATACACGTGAGGATCCGAACAAGCTCTACAACTACATGATCCGGCTCTGCCTACTAGACCACCTGCGGGGCCAGACCGAGGCCGCCATCATTCCCGATCCCAGATCGATCAAAGTCGCCAGCGGAAACAGCATGGTCGATTACCTCCAGACCACGCTGTGGTTTGACTTGTCCTCACAGACCAGGCTCTTCCACTACCCGGTCGAAAGCGGGAAGAGCAACAACCTCCAGCTGGTCGATGTTGTAAGTCATGTCGTCTGGAGCCACCACGAGGACAGGCAAAGCACCGCGTACAAGCTGCTCGCCCCGCACATGGTCTGCAAGCACCTGTTCTTCGCGTAGGCCGCGCAACCCGCCGGCTTGGCTTGGCCACAGATGGGTGATGCTGCGGCCAGGACCTCGTGCACGGCGAGCCCCACTCCCACTTGCACTGTTCCCTGCACCTGAAACGCGCTCCTCATTATCCGCCAAGTATGCGGGGTTAGGGCCCCCGCAACGAATCGGGCCGACTTGGGACAAGCCTGGGACAAACCGCCCCGGCCGCTCCTGTATCCTGAGGAACGAATCGCTTTGGAGGCGAGCGTTCCGTGAGAATCCTGGCCATCGCTCAGTCGAAGGGCGGCACAGGCAAGACAACGATCGCGCTGAATCTCGTGGCGGCGGCCGCCGAGGCCGGGCTGAGTACCGTCCTCGTCGATGCGGATCATCATTCCGCCGGGAGCACGGTCCTGCTCGGGTTCTCGCCTCCCGAGCGATCCCTTTCTGCGGTGCTCCACCACAACGTCGACCCCCTCGCCGTAGCCCAGCGAGTTCCGGAGCTAAACTGCCTCATCCTCCCCGGCTCATATGCGCTCTCGGAGCTACCCCCCGATCTGCCGCTAAATGTGCTCTCGGACTGCATTCAATCCGTTGCCCACGAGGCCCGGGATCTCGAAGATCGAGCCTTCTATCCAGACCTTGTGATCATCGACTGCCCGGGCGGGGATGTGGCCATGACCCGGATGGCGCTGTACGCAGCGGACTGTGTTGCCGTTCCCATGAACTTCTCCGCCCTCGACCTCACGGCCAATGAAACGACGGTCAATCTCATCGCCGCCATTCGTGACCTGCGGGGAGGAAGGCCTGTCCTGGCCGGCATCATTCCCAACCGCATCCACAGGGGAGACACTGTTGCCCGGGATCTGGCCTTCCTCGTCGCCTCCCGTATCCCTCTCTTGCCGACAATCCCCGAAAGCAACCTGATCCGACGCACCGGGTCCGCCTCCGACCTCGGGCGGAGAGTCGTGGTGAAGAGCCACCGGAAGAGCCCGGCCGCGGAGCAGTTCCGCCTGCTGTTCAGCGTGCTCACCGGGAAACGAAGATGGTCCCGCGAGGACGGCCTGCAGTATCTGGCCGAGCAACTGAACACCACGATGGAGTGGCTCGCGCCGGAGCTAGAGAGGTTGCAGACGGAAGCCGCTCTTGAGGGTGCGCCGACATGAATCACCGCCGACGCGGCACATCGCCCGTCCTGACGGAGCAGGTCGCCGGCGGGGCGCTCAGGGAGATCATGGCTGCCGGCGGCGCTCTACGCTTGCCTGAGGCCCGGCCAGCTCTTCGGCAGGTTCCGCTAGACCAGATCGTCTCCGAGAGCGACCTCCAGGCTCGGGGAGTCTTCGATCCACAACATGACCCCGAGGACGCCGAGATGGTGCACAGCGTTCGGGAGGTCGGCGTCCGTGTCCCCGTCCACCTCCAGGACAAGGGCGACGGCACCTACCGCATTCGTTCGGGCCACAGGCGCGTGAGCGCCGCTCGGCTCGCAGGCCTGGGGAGGCTCCCGGCCGTCGTCTGGCCAGCCGAGGCCGATGCATTCGACTCGGCCCTCGATACCTGGCTGGAGAACCTACATCGCAAGGATCTCTCGCCCCTCGAGAGGGGATGAATGCTGCTGCTCCTCATGGATCGTTTCGGTCTGCCCCGGGGGCCGGAGACAGCGAGCCGGCTTGGCCTATCGAAGACATCCTTCTACCGCTACCTCGCTCTGGCCGATGCGCCAGCGGACGTGAGGGAGGCTCTGGATGCCGGCGTTCTGGGGCTGGCGCAGGCCGAAAGGATCGCAGCCATCGAACCGCCCCAGGTCAGGGGGAACCTGATCCAGGCCGCTAAGGATGGGGTACCGGCCAGCAGGATTGAGGAGGCGATCGAAAGCCATCGCGCAGGTGAAGCGATTCCCACCGAAGTGCTCAATCCCAATGCGCCACCCCGCCATCAGGGCCCGCGGGGTGGGGGGCAGGAGTCGGCACAGACCTGGTCCCTAGGCAAGGTCCGCGAGCTTAGTCGCCTCCTCGGGCTCAAGACCTCCGCCCTCGATGCCATTGCCAAGGCCCTGAAGGCGAGAAGGGTCTCGGCTGCGCACGCGACCGCGGCGGCCCTGGTCGTCTCCGCAGGACAACCGGCGACGCAGGCCTTCGCCGTCGTCGCGGCACTCGACCGTCCCACTCTGCGTGCAATTGAGACGCTTTTCAAGGTGGTCTACAGGCCATCCCGCAAGGCTCGATCAGGCGCGCTGGTCGCCCTCCACCTGATCCTCACGGTGCTCGAAAGGGAGCTGGAGTCCCGGTCCGGTTCGGCAAGTCGCAATTAAGGCGGGCAGGGCGGCAGATCGTCGGGCCGCAGGTAGTGCCAAGTGCCTGCCGCAGAGAAGCAAGGCGCAATGCCCGCAGTGGACATGGGGGCAGGAAGGAGGAACACGTATGTCCGGGGAGAACGTCATTGTTCCATCACAACTCGACACGCCAGTCCTGGGTCTCCTCCCGGAGGATAAACGCGCCCGCCTCGAACGTTACTGGAAGGAGTGTCTGACTCTTCCAGGAGAGGCCTCTCCCGAGGAACTTCGTCTGCAGGCGGAGATCGCCGCCGGGGTGATGTTGCCGGCCAAGAGCTCGCTGCACCCTTCAACCGCTTTGGCTGTAGCGACAGGTCTGCTACAATATCACCCTCTTGTAGGTGCCGGGTTGGCGGGCGCATTCCGCGCTCTGGCGATCCTGCCCATCGCCGAACCCCTCCGCCCACCGTTGGGCACCTACGTCAGCTACGCGCTCGAAGAACTAAGCTATAGGTTCCACTCCCTCGCCAGGGGGCAGTCGCGAGAAGTGGATCACACGTGAGGGGTCTGTATGCGTTTGCGTCCTGAACTCATCATCGGCATTGCTCTGGTCGTTGTCGCCTTCCTGGCCCTCTTCCTCGTGGCCAACATCATCAACCCTCCATCGCAGCTCGTCCTGGTAGCCATCCGGGACATCCAGCCCGGCGAGCGCCTGTCGCCCGAGCTGGCCCGGGCAGTCGAGGTCGAGCTTCCTTTTGTCGATTCCTTCATCCTGGAGGCGGAGGCGGATCAGTTCGAGGGGGCTGTATTCATCGAGGCGGTCCATCAGAACGAGCCCATTCACAAGGCCAGCCTGGTGGATGCCGACAACCCGGCCGCCATCTCCCGCTCCTCGCTTGCGCTGGATGATCCGAACCTGGTGGCCTTTCGTGCCGGTGTCTCCGGAGACGGCGCCTCCGGACATCAGGGAAGGGGATCGGGTCGACATCACGCTCGGCGTCGGCAGCGCGACGTTCCTGGCGGGATCACTCTCGGTTGTGCCGACCCCCAATCCCTTTGAACCGCGGGAAGTGTTCATCGGCGGGTTGGTCGAGTCGGGAGGGCAGACCTTCCTGGCCACCCCTGTAGAGCCGTCTGGCCAGCTGCCCATCCCTGTGGCGACTGCGGTTCCGACCGCCACGCAGTTCCCGCAGGTGACATTGCCCATCGCCAAGACTCTAGTGCGCAACGCACTTGTCCTCAGGGTCGTGTACGAGCAGCGCCCGAACCCGGGCTTCACTGGCGAGGGCCAGTCGGCCTTCATACGCGGGGACATCCAGGCCCTGGTGCTGGCCATCCCGATGGAAGGGCAGGAGATCGTGACCTTCGCCCTGGCCAATGGAGATGTCCGCGTGGCTGTGCGGTCACCGCTGGCCTCTGAGGAAGACAGATCGCCGACGCTGGGGATGAGCTGGGACGATCTGGTCGCGTTCTTCTACGCCGAGCGCGAGCTGGGGCTGCAGGCGATCGATCCCAATGCGTCCCTGATCGGGCCTGGCGCCAGCGCCCTCTGGCCGACCCAGCGTGCCCTCAACGCTCCCACGTCTTCCCCCACGCGCACACCGCTTCCACCTTCGCCGACGCCCACTTCGACCGCTACGGCCACGCCAGTGCCGTAGGCAGCATCAGGAGGGATTCAGATGCTTCCGGATGATGACGCTCCCCGACGGGGAACGAGGACCATCATCATCGCGCCGCCGCCGGAGGCTGGCCTGATCACCGGCTTCCTCAACTCGCAGAAGCTGGACGACGGGAGCCCGGTGTTCTCCGTGATGGCCCGGGAGCAGGAGATCGGGCCCGGCCTAGTGGAGAGCCTGAAAACCTCCCTGGCTGAGGTCCTCATCCTTCATGGCTCGACCCCGGGGTTCAAGGCCGAAACGGTCCGGGCGATCGTGAGGCAGCACGGCCAGGTCGCCCGGATCGTCGTCGCACTCGTCCCGGCCGTCGGTGGCTGGTTCGACGCGGTCGCCGAGACCGGTGCGCCCGTCTACCGCCTC
>JBBIQC010000585.1:0-3694 GCA_037442585.1 Oscillatoriales cyanobacterium bin_317 | reverse complement strand
GATTATAGAGGTACTGGAATTCCTCCGGGCGAAGGAGACATAAACCCTCCTTTAGTGCCGCTGCCCTCGCTCGAACCCCGCCTGCTTTAGCAGGTGGATGAAGAGCAGAGCTGGCAGCGGCCAGAAAGTTTCTTATTCTTGTTCTGTAAAAAAAAGAAGTGAGCACGTGATGGTCGTGCTCTTGAAAAAAAAAGCCAAACATAGCTTGAGCTTTCTAGTATAAAAAACCATCGGAGAAAAAAAATGAAAAATGAGCTTGGAAGTAGTGCGCACTCTGTCAGCGAGTGCAACCTGCACATACAGCTGACGCCTGCCTACAGGCGTCAGGTGTTTGAAGACAGGCTTGTGAGGGAATTGGCAGGTGCTTATTTGTTGGAAAAAGCAAGACAACTGGGTATAATTGTTTCGGCGATGGAGTTCGGGCCCGAACACACGCACATTTTTGTGCGAGAATGCAGGAAGTATGCGCCTTGTGAACTTGTCGGACAATTAAAAGGTTACAGTTCTTACATGATGCGTAAAGGACACAAAGAACTTTTTAGCGACAAACTAGGGGGAGATAAATTCTGGAGTGGAGGATACTTTTGCAGGACAGTAGGAGTTGTCACAGCAGAAACAGTCAAGAAATACATCGAGGAGGGGGCAACAAAAACACTGGGTCGATAAAGAACAAAAGACACTAATCAACTACACTCGCTAAACACCAACGCCACGGGCTTTAGCCCGTGGTAGTTTACCGCCTCTTGTCTCACCAGAAACAAACTTTATAGACGATGCAGCTTCATGAACGAGAGGCTTAAGCTCTTTGAAAGCGGTCTTCAACCGCTCTGCAATCCGCTGCTCGTACGTACGCCAATTTCTTTCCTTCTCAGGATGTTCTTCTTTGTATTCTTTCACAATATCGTCAAGGATTTTGACGACATCACGGTTTCCAAGCTCATAATTATAGTCTGGAACACCGAAAAGTATATAAAGTTTGTGTTTACACGTAAACACTATGCCAAGAAAAGTGAATGCTGTAGCCGGAGGAAAAATTTATCTCACAGACAACGTCCTAGAAATTTACGAGAAGAAAGTCACACCCTACGGCAACGGAGCCAAAATCGACGCGCAGAAAAAGCACATAGGCCGTAGAGCATATATTCTCATTCTTAGAGATTAACTATTTCTGTCCCACGCCCCGAAGATTGTAAGTATTTAGACCCGAAGTTTGTTGACCCTGCAAACAACGACTTTCACCTTCAAAGCGACTCGCCCTGCAAGGATGCAGAGGGCAATGACGCAATGGGATGCTACACAAAGTGAGACATTTAACTTTCTATGCGCTAGAAAACAATTTGAGTTAAACACCCTCACTATTCAATTCTTTTCCGGAAAATTTCCGAAAGTGTCTTTATTATATAGTAGTATATAAAATATAAGCACAAAAAATATAAAGTTGTTTATTCTTAATTGCACACAACTAATTATGGGGGTGTTTAAATGAAAACAAAAAATAATATAAAAATTGTCAACTATGCTAATGTAGAAAAAATTTGCGGTGCAGCACCTGATATTGAAGAAACAAAAGATTGAATCCAACTGTTTAGGCAAAATGGGATATTCATTAGAGGAAACCATATTAAACTATCTCATTCCCCCTATTATTGCTGATGTCCAGTCAAATAAATTTCACAAACACATGACATTAAATAAAGAAGATCTGCACAATTTTGTAGAAGAATTCAAGTTAGTTAAAGAAAAAAATAAAAACAATCTGGATACATTCGTATCATGGTCTACGAATTCAAAGGATAATTTTATTGAATTTGTTGACTATGTGAAGACGTGTTGGAGCAATTATTTAGACTTAATTTACTATATGAATATCTTATCACAATCGTTACATACTTTTTATCCTTCTAAATTAAAATTGATTAGGGATTTAATATATACGACTTACAAACTAAATCAAAACCTATATTTGATAACCAGTGTGGAAAAAGAAATATATGAACATTTCATATCTGAAGTTGAACCTGAGAGATTAATTACGCTCCTGAATTCAGTTAGAAGTTTTCCAGTTTATTTGGGAGAAAAATTCGCTGATATATCTGATTTATTGAAGAATGAGTTTTACTTAAAAGACCTCATTAAAATAAATAAGTGTGCTAAAGATCTTTTTTATAAATCGAGCTGTTCATTTAAACTCTTCGGGAATACTTTAAAGGATGCTGGTGAGTTAAAAACAACTCCTTTCGTTAAACAATTCGAACCCAAAAGTCTTTTCGAAGAGAAACTTAAGGAAATATTGGTGTTCGATCATTTCATCGAGCTTTGTTTGCGTAAAAGCGGAATTCTCTCGTTAGATCTTGATTTTTATTCACAGTTATATTCAGGAGAACTATTCATACATCAAGGCAAAAAAAGAGGGTTCCGCATCGGAACAATAATTTCAACTTTAACTGAGCTAATCGAGAAACAAAACTTTAAATTCAAATACAAAATAAAAAAATATTATCAAACTGATTTAAGCTGTGGAGTTGCTTGTTTTATTAATGCATTAACTGCTTTCGATCCGAGTTTTATACCGAGCAAAAAAATTGAGATGGAGTTACTTCACAAAGTTACTGTGCTTGGTTATTTTAACAACTTACCATCTAGTTTGGTTAAAGTCGCAAGACAAGAGTATGGTATTCCCGCAAAATTTATTGTGGATATTTCATCTTTTGCTCCGCTCTATATCAACAATAAAGAAAATGAAAATTTTCCTCCTGCTAAAAAATTCTTAGAAGACTATTCAAAAATACCGCATGAAAATATGCAAAGTTTGACAAAAGAAGAAGCGCTTAAGCGATTAAAAGATGGAAGCTTAATAGCGTATGTGTGCGGCGAAGGCGAGATGCTTCATTATAAGTTAATTTATGGCTACGAATTAGTTGATGGCACAACATTTTTCGAAGTGTTCGACCCGCAAGCAGGGACTTTTAGATTTAATGAAGCTGACATCGATTCAGAAACAAGAAATTCTAAAAGTTTTTGGGGTGTTGAATATACTGCGCAAGAATCAGTGATTTTTGATTCGATAAAAACCTATTTAGAAAAAGCCAAACAATGTTTAGAATGGAAAAATACGAATTTTATAAACACAATATAGAACCTAATAAGATATGGTTGAATAAAGAATATCTTGTACAGCTCAACATAACTGGAAATTGCCCTTTTGCATGTGAATTTTGTTACATCAAAAATTACAAAAACAGCTATCTTTCCCTTAAAATGATTAAGAAATTGTGGCTGAATCTAAAGAAATACCACAAAAGCAAAGGAATTAATTATCGAGTTAATATAACTGGAGGAGATGTGTTCCTGCATCCTGAATGGAAACAAATTGCCAATTTTTTGGCGCAAGAGGAAAGCATAACTGCAGTTGATCCGCTGCTGAATAACTTTCGAAAAAAGCAACATTTCCAACTATTAACAATACTTAAAGAAAAAATAAATTTTGTTCAACTTAATACAGATGTTGCAACAGATAACGATATTATTGCAGTTAAAAATATTGGCAAAAAAGTCGTACTTAAAATTGCATTATATAGTGGAACCTGCAAAAGAAATATTGCTAAAATTAAGCATTTTGCTAAAAAATTCGATAACATCATAGTGTCGATAGATTTTATAATACCTCAAAAAAATTATTCTGCTATAAACAATT
>JBBIQC010000584.1:0-2319 GCA_037442585.1 Oscillatoriales cyanobacterium bin_317 | reverse complement strand
AACCTGCATAAGCTTAAGCAAAAGAGTGTACGGTTTGCACAAACCGTATAAAATAGCAACATGCATCGAGTAATCGATGCAGCGATTGGAAGGAACCGATCGGCAACGGTTATTTCATCATTGGGCCGACCCGGAAGGGTCTACGCAGCTGGGAAGTCTGGGCAATACTTCATCCATCTCCGTTCCACTCTTTGTTCCCCCTTTCTAACCAGTCGAAATTCGTCAACCTCAACACAAGCGACCGTCAGGGAGTTGGTTATCAACTACGATGACGCAAGCACTTGACTACCTACACGAGTTGAAAGACAAGTCGGGCAAGTCGAGGGTACGCCGCCAAAGCCTTACGAGCGGATAGGTTCGTCATCGCCGAAAAGGATGGACGTTGGAGGGTCGAATACCTCATAGGGACCAGAGCCGAAGCCTTGGTGTAGGTTGCGGTTTACCGCAGTCGAAGTTCCGACCCCACATTTTGTTGCTTTGTTGAGGCTGACATCAACTTGCTGCCACCCGGCAGCCGAACCACAGAGGAGATACCCAAATGTCGAGCACCGTCTACACCAACTTCGCTGACGCCAACACCACCAAGGCGTCGAAGGTCGTCACTCCGCAGTCGGAGGCCATCCCGGGCCGCGAGGCTGAGATGAAGACCAACAACGCCGGCGGTGTCACCTTCACGCTCGACCACTGGGGCGTGCTCGACCGGTTCCTCATGATCGGTTCGGAAGGCGGCAACTACTACGTCGGTGAGCGCGACGTCACGAAGCAGAGCTTCGACACCGTCAAGAAGTGCCTCAAGGAAGACGGCCTGCGCGTCGTCAACCGTGCCCTCGAATACTCGCTGGCTGGCCGCGCGCCGAAGAACGACCCGGCGGTTGTCGTGATCGCCCTCGCGGCGGTGTACGGCGACGAGGCAACCAAGGTTGCGGCCTTCGAGGCCCTCCCGAAGATCGCCCGTACCGGCACGTGGCTCTTCCTGTTCGTCTCGATCCTCAACAGCCTCGGCAAGTGGAACGCGGCGGCGAAGCGCGGTGTCGCCAAGTGGTACACGTCGAAGGACATGGACCGCCTGGCGGTGCAGCTCCTGAAGTACCAGTCGCGCAACGGCTGGGCGCACCGTGACGTCCTCCGTCTGGCTCACGTCAAGCCGTCGAGCGACGTGCAGTCGAACCTCTTCCGCTACGCTGTGAAGGGCGCTGACGGCATGGTGCAAGGCGCGGCCGTGCCGCAGCTCGTGGTCGACTTCGAGACGCTCAAGCGGACCGACAGCAAGGCTGACGTGCTGCGCATCGTCGAGAGCAACAAGGACATCACCTGGGAAATGGTGCCGACCCAGTGGTTCAAGGACAAGGACATCATGCTCGCCCTCGTGCGCAACATGGGTCTGACAGCCGTGATCCGCAAGCTGGGCATCCTGACCCAGAACGGCGTCATCGCTCCGCTGTCGGAAGGCGCGAAGCTGGTGATCGACAAGCTGTCGGATGGGGAAGCCCTGAAGAAGCAGCGCGTTCACCCGATCACGATCCTGCAGGCCATGAAGCAGTACTCGGCTGGCCACGGCCAGAAGGGTTCGGCAACGTGGAAGCCGGAGCAGCGCGTCGTCGACGCCCTGGATGACGCGTTCTACGCGGCGTTCGAGTACGGCGAGAAGAGCGACGAGTCGTACCTAATGGGTGTCGACTGCTCGGGCTCGATGTTCGACGCTATGGTCAACGGTTCTCCGAACCTGACGGCGGCGGAAGTCGCTGGTGTGATGGCCCTCGCGATCGTCAAGAACCAGCCGAACTACTGGATCGGCGGCTTCAACACCAAGATGGGCGAGCTCAAGATCACGCCGAAGATGCGGCTCGACACGGTTCTGCAGGTGATGCAGCGCTTCAGCTGGGGCAGCACCGACTGCGCCCTGCCGATGCTGCACGCGTCGCAGCACAAGATGAACGTCGACAAGTTCGTCGTGATCACGGACAACGAAACTTGGGCAGGTTGCATCCAGCCGTCGCAGGCGCTGCGTGACTACCGCGCGAAGTTCAACGCGGGTGCCAAGCTCGTGGTAATCGGCACGAGCGTCAGCGAGTTCACCATTGCCGATCCGAAGGACGGAGGTATGCTCGACATCGCCGGCTTCGACAGCGCCGCGCCGCAGATCATCGCTGGTCTGTGATCACCATCATCAAGATGGAACTGGGCAACTGGATGGTTCGCCAAGGTTGGCCTTTAGTGGGTCGGTTTTAGGCTTGATAAGCCAAGTTAAGTGCTTCGGTTCCATCTGTTGCGCCCAATAAATAGCAGATGCATCCGTGTATCATCGGGATCATCGCGTCG
>JBBIQC010000583.1:0-2437 GCA_037442585.1 Oscillatoriales cyanobacterium bin_317 | reverse complement strand
GCCCGGGTAAACGCGGCTTTTGCCGACAGCGATGTGAAGGCGATTCTTTGCGCCAGGGGCGGCTATGGCTCCATGCAGATCCTGCCCTATCTGGACTATGTTTCTATCGGCCAGCACCCCAAGCTTCTGATGGGGTTCAGCGACATCACGGCCCTTTTGTCCGCCCTGTATCAGCAAATCGGCCTGGTTTCCTGCCATGGGCCGGTGGTGACAAGCTTAAAGAATTCGGGCCACGAAACACTCGAATCCGTATTCAATGTGCTGACATTAAACGAAATGCCCCCGATTAACCTGGAAAAAGGATTGGTGCTGAGTCCGGGGAAGGCCGCAGGCCCCGTCATCTGTGGCAATCTGACAACCCTGTGTCATCTTCTTGCAACCCCTTTTCAGCCGAAGCTTGAGGGGCATATACTGATTGTTGAAGATACGGGCGAAAAACTATATCGCATCGATCGCATGCTCACCCAGATGCAGCTTGCCGGTCTGTTCGACGGGCTTTGCGGCCTGGGGTTCGGATCTTTTGATAACTGCGGGGAAACGGACGAATTGCTGGAAATATTTGCCCGCATATTTACTTCCATCCATATTCCAATTCTTGCTGGATTTGATATCGGGCATGGGCACGATAACATAGCGGTTCCTTTTGGCCAGGATGCGGTTCTGGATGCAGATCATCAATTGTTGTCCTATCGCCACCTTGCAGGATAGCTGACGTGGAATGCGTGGATCGCCTGATGCATCAGGCCATCAAGGAACAGGTATTCCCCGGAGCGGTGCTTCTGGTGTCCAGAGATCACCGGACCGAGTTTTTCGAGGCATATGGTTGTGCGGATTTGTTTACCGGCGAGACGGTAACAAGAGAAACGATTTATGACCTGGCATCCCTGACCAAGCCCTTGGCGACCACTTTGGCGGTGATGCAGCTCATTCAGGAATCGAAGTTGATTCTGGATCAACCGGTAGTGTCGATTTTGCCCCTTTTTTTTGACCCGCTGATGTCTCGTGTAACCGTCCGGCAGTTGCTTGCGCACAATTCCGGTCTGCCAAATTATCGCCCGTATTTTCTTTGCCTGCGGCAGATTCCGGTAAAAGCGCGAAAAGAACAACTTGAAAAGCTGCTGATCCAGGAACGTCTGATCGATGTTCCGGGCAGGCAGGTGCTCTATAGCGATTTGGGGTTTATGATATTGCGGTGGGTTGTGGAAGCGGTATCCGGCATGCGGTTAGATAATTTTCTGCAGAAATTCTTATACCGTCCGCTGGAATTTAAACGCCTATTTTTCAATGACCTGAATCATCCGGCCAGCCATGAAAATATCGCGGCCACCGAACTGTGCGACTGGCGAAACACCTTGTTGAAGGGAAAGGTTGACGATGACAACGTCTATGTCATGGGTGGTATCGATGGGCAGGCCGGGCTTTTCGGAACTGCGGGTGATGTCGCTCGCCTGATTTCGACCCTGCTGTCGGATTACCAGGGACAATCCGGCCGGTCATTATTTAACTCAGAACTGGTTCGGGAGTTCTGGTCCCGTCAGGCGCCGTCTGGAAGGGCCCTTGGGTTTGACATGCCATCGGGTGAAGGCGCCAGCTGCGGCCGGTTTTTCCCCAGAACCGCCGTGGGGCATCTGGGCTATACCGGAACTTCGTTCTGGATCGATCCGGAGCGCGCTACCTTTATCATTTTGTTGACCAACCGCGTGCACCCTTCCCGCTATAATATCGGTATCCGGAGGTTCCGGCCCCGTATCCATGATGAAATCATGACGGCTCTAAAACTTTCCCTTGAGAATGCCGAAAATATCTGATAGTTTCTATCATTTAATCTTGTGGGGAATTCATTTCGAACAACCAACTGTAACCTGTCGAATTTTGTATCTTTCCAGGAACCAAACTGTTAACGTCAAGCTTTAGATGAGGCATTATGAGCTTTTTAAATGGATTCTTAGGGGTTTTTTCAAGCGACCTGGCCATTGACCTGGGAACTGCCAATACCCTGGTTTATGTCAAAGGCAAGGGCATTGTGTTGAGCGAACCTTCGGTGGTGGCGGTAAGAACCGACAACCGGACCAAAAACCGGGTATTGGCCGTGGGGCTGGAAGCCAAGAACATGCTGGGCAGAACCCCGGGAAACATCGTTGCAATCCGGCCCATGCGTGATGGCGTGATCGCTGATTTTGAAGTTACCGAAGCCATGCTCCGGCATTTTATCCACAAGGTGCACAACCGGCGCTCCTTTGTCCGGCCCCGGATCATCATTGCCGTGCCTTCAGGAATCACCCAGGTGGAAAAGAGGGCGGTGCGGGAATCCGCGGAGTCAGCGGGCGCGCGGGAAGTGTTTTTGATCGAAGAGCCAATGGCGGCTGCGATCGGTGCCGGCCTGCCCATTACCGAGCCCACCTGCAATATGGTGGTCGATATCGGCGGCGGCACGACG
>JBBIQC010000582.1:0-3887 GCA_037442585.1 Oscillatoriales cyanobacterium bin_317 | reverse complement strand
ATCCGGATATCTACGGTCCGCCCATAGCGGATGCAATGCTTTCCAGGGCAAGCATCGCCAAAGTCTACGCTGCCGACGTGGCCGTGATGGTGACCAACAAGGCGATGGAATTGATGGGTTCTTACGGATACGTGCGCGAATACGATGTAGAAAAGTACTGGAGGGACTGCAAGATCATTCAATTGTGGGAAGGCGGTGCACAACTGGGACGGTTTGATGTGTGCCGCGGCTATTATGATTGTCAACTGTAAAACAAAGGAGGAAGAGGCTATGAAGAAAAACTGTATTTGTTTTGGCGTGTTGTTTCTATTTGCGGCGGTGGCACTGATTGGGGTTTGCGTCTCTTATGCGGCGGCACCGTCAAAAGATCAACCTCTTGTCTTGCGTTTTAACACGGTCGTAAAATTCGAGGGCGCCCCGGGATCGGCCGGCCAGCAGACGTTAAAAAAAGAAATCGAGAAACTGACCAATGGGTGTGTGAAGGTTGAGTACTACTGGGGTTGGACCCTGGCAAACAACACAGAGGCCGTAGTAGGCGGGCTTCAGACCGGCGGGTTTGAGGTGTCCGATTGGGGAATTGGAAGTTTTGCTGAGTATTCCAAAGCATTCCTACCTCTCGATGTCCCCTACCTGATCACTAACAAAGATGTGGCCTATGAGATCCTGAGAGGCGAAGTGGGTCGTATGATGACCGACAGGTTCATAAAAGATTCGGGCATCAGGGTTCTGATGATGAGTGACTTGGGGTTCAGGCACATCACGAATTCCAAAAGGCCCATCATGTCCCCTGAAGACCTCAAGGGTCTGAAGATCCGTACTCAGCCCAATCCCCTCCACCTCCAGGCATTCAAGGCTTTTGGTGCTTCTCCGACACCTATGTCATTTGCTGAGCTCTTCACCGCTTTACAGCAGGGTGTGGTAGACGGACAAGAAAATCCCATTTACAACATCCTTGCCATGAAGATCTACGAAGTCCAAAAATATATGAGCCTGACCTATCATCTCTGGAATGTAGGTGGTTTCATCATGAGTGATAAGTATTACAAAAGCCTGCCTGAAGATATCAGAACGGCTATCGATAAAGCCGCTGTCGCCGCTCGGGAAGCAGTCATCGAGGATATTGCTGCGAGCGAAAAAGGGTGGCTGTCAGAGATCAAGAAGAAGACCCAGATCAACGAATTGACCGAGGATCAGATCATGGCTTTCCAGAAGATAGCGAAGAAAGAGTGGCCTAAGATGGCGGCGACAATAGGCACCGACTATTTTAACACTATTCTGGACAAGATCGAAAAGATACAGAAGAAAATAAAACGGTAGCCGACATCCAAACGCAGAACGGGCAGAAGTGAAACATTTCTGCCTGTTCTGCGATCGCGGACAGGAAGCTTAGGTTTGCCCTTTTTTTCCGCTTTCAGTGACTGGAAATCGGCGATTGAGTTATCCAGGGGAGGTTGGTATGAATCTGGTGATCAGGGGTTTCAATAACCTGGAACGATACCTTGCGATCTTCTTCACCATAATGATGGTGTTGCTGCTCTTCATGCAGGTGGTTTCCCGGTATGTTTTCAAGTATTCTTTTACGTGGACAGAGGAGGTGGCAATCATCTGCTTCATCCTTTCCGTGTACACAAGCGCCAGTCTGGCGATAACGAGAAGAGAGCACCTCAGGATCAAGATCCTTCATGGCCTGGTAAAACCGAAGACGGAGAAGGTGCTGAACCTGATCTCGAACATGGTCTTTGCCTTCGTAATGCTGGCCCTCGGAAAAGGGATGTTCGTCATTATGTCAAACTTGTTCAGATACCGCGCAATATATATTGCCTCCGAAATTCCTAAATTCATAGTCTATGGAATCATATGGGCTACATTCTACCTGATGGTTATCCGGTTGGCGCAGGACAGCGTAAGGCTGGTGCGGGAATACAGAGATCTGCGATAATTCTGCATCGAGAGAGGACCCCATGGATGGATTGATAATTGTTCTTGTTGCACTGGTCTTGATGTTCATAGGGGTGCCCGTAGGAATCTCCTTTTGCATGGGCATGATCGTGGGAGCACTCCTACTTGGGGTCTCCAATATTCAATACGTGGCCCAGGGGATGTACAACGGGTTCAACAATCTCCCCGTCATCGCAATTCCCTGCTTTATACTCGCGGGTCTTGTCATGGAAACGGGCGGATTATCGAAAAGACTGGTCAACATCGCGAACCAACTCGTGGGAAATACTACGGGGGGATTAGGGGCAGTGACAATTCTGGCCTGTCTCTTCTTTGGCGCCGTTTCTGGATCGGCTCCGGCCACGGTGGCGGCCATCGGTGGAATCATGATCCCCTCCATGGTCAAATACAACTATAAAAAGGACTATTCAACCGGATTGGTCGCATGTGCGGGAGGGCTCGGTGTCATAGTGCCTCCCAGCATTCCTTTCGTAATCTACGGTTTTGCAACGGATACGTCGATCGGAGACCTCTTCCTGGCCGGGGTGATTCCTGCCTTTGTTATTGCCACATGCCTCCTCGTTGTGTCGTACTTCATGTCCAAGAAGGCGGGGTACTCAGGGACAGGCCAACCGTTCGACTTGAAGGGATTTCTGAAGGCCCTCTGGGATGGCATTTGGGCGCTCTTAATGCCTGTGATCATACTCGGGGGCATTTACGGAGGAATCTTCACGCCCACTGAGGCAGCTGTGGTAGCCTTGATATACGGCCTCTTCGTGAGCATTGTAATCTACAAAGAACTTTCTTTCCGGGGGCTTTTTCAGCTCGTTGATAAGTTTGTCTCTTTTAACGGCGGAATCGTGCTGACCTTCGCGCCTGCCATCGCCCTCGGCGCCATTTTCGCACTCCTTGGCGTTCCCCAGGCGATCACGGCGGGTCTGACGGCAATCTCCGCGAACAAGATCGTCATCCTCCTCCTCATTAACGGTTTCCTCCTCATTGTGGGGATGCTTCTCGACGCCATAACGTCGATCATCATTCTTGCCCCTATGCTCTTGGCGGCCTTACAGCCTTACGGTATTGATCCTATCCATTTCGGAATTATCATGACCCTCAACCTTGCGGTTGGCTTTGTAACGCCTCCGATTGCGGCCAACCTGTATGTTGCATCGGGTATGACCGGGATACCTATCGAGCGAATCGCGAAGGTGGCCTTCCCGTTTATCGTGGCACTGTTTGTTTCGCTATTGCTTATGACTTATATACCGGAACTGAGCCTTTTTCTCATTCGATAAGGGCTGCAGAAATCCAAGTACTTAGAAAGGTATTAAAACATGAAAATCACGAACATCGACGTAATGGAGCTCAAACCGAAGAAAGACAAGAACTGGCGGCCTATTGTCTGCCGTGTCAATACAGACCAGGGCATCTATGGATATGGTGAGGCAGCCATGGCTTACGGGGTAGGTGCATCGGCCGCCTTCGGCATGATCAAGGACCTGGCCGGTTCTATCATCGGCATGGATCCCCTCGAAAACGAGGTGGTCTGGGACAGGCTCTACAAGGCCACCTTCTGGGCGCAGAACGGAGGGCCTGTCGTCTTTAGCGGTATTGGCGCCATTGATATTGCTCTCTGGGATATCAAAGGGAAGTATTTTAATGTCCCCGTCTACAAGCTGCTTGGGGGAAAGAGAAGGGATAAAGTGAGGACCTACGCCAGCCAGTTGCAGTTCCGTTGGGGAGACGGTATAAACCCGGCCTTTGCTACGGAGGACTACGCGGCTGCAGCTAAGCATGCCATCTCAGAGGGCTATGACGCCATCAAAATCGACTTCTTCACTTATGACAGGGACGGCAGGCAATTTTCTTCCGAAGATACCACACGACTCCTCAAGCCTTACTATATCGATCTTGTAGAAGAAAGAGTGGCGGCTGTGAGGGAGGCGGTC
>JBBIQC010000581.1:0-4116 GCA_037442585.1 Oscillatoriales cyanobacterium bin_317 | reverse complement strand
TGGTGAGTTTTTCCGAAATTGAACGGTACATTATTAGAAAGCCAGTTCTTGAAGATTTAGACGATGATGATGTTGTGGAGATAACTGGTGGACCATTCAAGGGGATGCGCGCGAAAATCACACGCATCGATAAGTCTAAAGACGAAGTTACGCTTGAGCTGTTAGAAGCAACGTTTACTTTGCCGATTACAGTTCATTCGGACTACGTTAAGTTGGTTGAAAAAGCAAAAACTAAAAGTGGTGTAGCATAAGATGGCTGAAAAGAAAGTTGTAGAGTTGCTCGTAAGCGGAGGACAAGCAACCGCGGGTCCACCGCTAGGTCCTGCACTCGGACCTTTGGGCATTAACACTATGGCGGTTGTGAACAGGATTAACGAGCTTACGCGGGATTATGCGGGCATGAAGGTTCCTGTGAAAGTGGCTGTTGACGTTGAAAACAAAACCTTCGAAGTTACCATTGGCACTCCCACCGCTTCAGCGCTAATCGTAAGCGAACTGAAGATAGAGAAAGGTTCAGGGACGCCTAGCACGCAGAAAGTGGGCGACCTCACTATGGAGCAGGTGGTGCGCATAGCCAAGATAAAACAGTCACAACTTTTGGCGCAAAATCTTAAAGGCGCCGCCAAGGAAATGCTGGGAACCTGCGTCAGCATGGGCGTGACGGTTGAGGGCAAGGATCCGCGCGAAGTGCAAGCGGAAATTGACGAAGGCAAATACGAAGAACTATTCAGTAAAGGCGAAGAATAAGAAATTCTATTTGACTCCTAAACGTGTTTCATTATTTGTTTTCGCTAGCTTTCAGCATTTTCCGTCATCATGAAGCGCCAAGTGGAAAGAATCTTTTCTTTGTTTTCCTCTACGCGGTTGGCTTCTTCCCTGTTGGTTTTACTGAACTGGTCGAGGACTTTGTCGAAGGCGACAGCGGAGAACCGAGCAGGGCGCTCTTGACTGGCGCTTACCATTCCTTTGCGCTGGAGGCTTTTCAGGCTGCGGTAGAGCTGCCGCTTATACGTTTCCAAGGCTTCGGCTATGTCTCTGGCTTTTTGCGGGTCGTTTTGCGCGAGGTAAACGTAAACCTCGGCATCTAAGTGTTTAAGCCCGAGACTCTCAAGCGTCTTAAGCATCCATTCCTTACTCAATTTTCTCCATCCTTTTTGAGTGTGCAGCTAAAAGAAAATGGGAAGTGTTTGAAAGATCCTTGTTTTTTGTGGTTCGGTTTGCCGTGGTCTTGCTTGAGACGTGTTGGTCCTATAGTTATGGGTCGAAATGGACATCACCCGAATAGAGATAGTCATAAGGAGATGGTGTAGCCAGATTGGGCTCGAATGTTCCTTGTCCATGAAGGTTCGCTAATTCGTCTGTGCCTCCTATGATTCTCCAGGTTGAAGGTTGCGGGTTCCCTGAATTTCCTACTCCTTCAATGTACAGAGTACCCGATTTGCCATCGACTGTGGCTGCTATTGTGTAACTACCTCTAGAGTTGACCCACTCATCGCCCGCAGGGGGACCATAATTATGAGTTACCCAACGACCATCATAAGTCCCAATTCCACTGATGTCCCCTGTCCACGTAGTGGTGTAATCCGAAAGGGTCCAAATGTGGTTGTCACTTTCACCTGCTTGCCAATAAGTAATTGAGCCTACACCTTTCGTCACAGAAAAGATGCCGCTAACGGGTATGGGCTTTGTTGCATACGCAACAGACATCGACATTGTTAATAGAAGAGCCGCCAATAAAGCCACGAACATTGCTGAAAACGCCATTGTTCTTTTCTTAATCATTCTCTTCACCTCCTCTCTCAGCTAATGAATAGTTTCGTCTTAATCATCGAAAAACAGTTAAGCATGAAAACGGTAATAAAGATGGGCGAGGGACAAAAGTCCGTCCCCACTCTTTTCAGGGTGTGGCTGGATTGGGCGAGAAAACCGTAGAAAAAGTCCTCAAAGATTTCGGATTAACAGAGAAAGAAATAGAAGTCTACGTCTTCCTCGCCAAACACGGAGTCCTCACAAGCAGAGAAGTCGCCAGACAAATCAGGAAGGATAAGGCTCAGGTCTTGCGCATTCTGAAGAGTCTGCAGAGCAAAGGCTTAGTGGAATCAACCCTTGAAGCTCCCAAACGTTTTACGGCTGTGCCGTTCGAGAAAGTCTTAGACGCGTTTGTTAAGGCGAAACGAGACGAAGCCACCCTCATAGAAAGCACCAAAAAAGACTTGCTGCTCTACTGGAAGAGTATAGGCAAAACCAAGCCTGAGGTGCCGTTAGAGAAGTTCGTGGTAATCGAAGGAGACAGCAAGATTTACTCCAAGATTTCCCAGATGATAATGGAAACCAAAAATCAGCTATCCACCATCTCCACGGTTCCGGCGCTGGTGCGTGCCGATCAGATGGGTCTTTTTGACGTTGTCTTAGGTCATCCGTTGCGATCCAAGCTTCAGTTACGCTTTCTTACCGAATTGTCGGGTCAAAACTCTAGCGCACTTAAGGTTCTTCTCGAAAAGGCTTTAAAAGCGGGGATTAACTTTAGAGGAAAAAACCCAGACTTAGGCTTGAGACCTTTTCCACGGATGGTTATAAGAGATGAAGAAGAGGTTCTCCTCTTAATCACGCCTAGATCAGAAGCATCAAGAGAGAGACAGATTGACACAGGCCTTTGGACAAACTGCAGAACCCTTGTGCAGACTTTCAGTGGTGTCTTTGAGGATTTATGGCGCAACGCCACAGACACCCAGCAAAAGACTGTGGAGGCTGGCAAGGGACCCTCAACGTTGAAAACATTCACCCTTAGCAATGCGGAAACAGCTCGCAAAAAGTACGATGAAATAATGAATTCAGCCAAAAACGAAATTGTACTTGTGACCTCTTCGCACGGTCTCAACGATTTATGGAAAAATGTGGCACTGTTGAAGGACTTGACTGAGAAAGGCGTCTCGGTCAAAATTATGGCGCCAACAACAGTCGAAAACCTAAAGACCGCCCAGCACCTGTCAAAGTATTGTAAGGTTAGACACATTCCCGAAAGCTATTGGAAAACCACACTCGTCGACGGAAAACACGTTTTTCATTCCAAGAACCCAATTTCAGATCAAAATACGCTTGAGGAAGAGCCAAACTCTGCTTACACCTTCTACACAAGTGATTCGGAGTACGTGACTAAAATGAAAGTCGTATTAAATGATGTTTGGGAAAACTCTCAAGCCCCATCCGCAGTCACGCTGGAATCAATCCTGAATCCCCCTACGTCGTCAGATAACCAATTTCAAAAAGTCAAAGATTTCACTCCCTATACCAAATGGAGCCTTCAGATAGAGGAATACCAGCGGGGAGCTGTAACGGAAAAAGATGTTTTGAACAAGATACTGAACGCCAAGAGAATCATAGCCAAGGACCCCCAGAAAGACATAAGCAGCATGTGCGGTAGCAGCGCATCCGCCATCATCCATCCGCCTAAACACTTCCACTTACCTGACATGATAATTTGGATCTGGCATTGCGACAAGCAGTCTTCGTGGGGGGCTGAGGATTGGCTCACAGTTTCCTTATGGCTTAATACGCCGATGGGTTACAGGTACGTGCCAGTGGTTTACGTGACAGATAATCCTGACGCGCTTGAGTTTCGGAAGGGAGTTTGGGCAGGCACCCCCGCTGGTCAGAATTGCCAATTAGTAAACAAGGATCAGTTTCAAGTGCAAGTGCACGGCACCACGCTTTTTGCAGGATGGACTGTGCCAATACCGCTTTTACCTCCACCTTACATTCTTCCTCCCTCATGCATACTGTTTGAGGGATACGGCGAACTCAAAACAAATATCACAAGGACGCGGATACCTTCGGGTCGCACCCAAGTGACCGAAGCAAATGGTTTCGACGCGTTCGTAACTTTTTTCCATCCAGCCTCAAAGTACTCGGGACCTGGAACCGACGGAATTTTCAACAGAGATGTGTTTTTTACCGCATACCCGCCGACATGATTAAGAGAGCCTTAGCGTTTATCAATACTAGTTTGACAGTTCGCATTGTATCAAAAGTTATATATCTAAATTAAACCCAAATTAGTTGACTTGCAGAATGATTTCCCGAGTTCGTTGTGAAACACTCTGTAGTGTGGAATGATTT
>JBBIQC010000580.1:894-4206 GCA_037442585.1 Oscillatoriales cyanobacterium bin_317 | reverse complement strand
CGGCATCATCCTGCTGTTCCGCCGCCTGCGTTTGCCGGGGGTGCTCGCCTTCGTCCTGGCCGGTGCCATCGCCGGCCCGCATGGGCTGGGCTGGGTGGAGGAAGTGGAGACCGTGGAGACCCTGGCCGAGCTGGGCATCATCTTCCTCCTCTTCGTGATCGGCATGGAGTTCAGCCTGAAGAAGCTGGCCTCGCTGGGCACCACGGTGTTCGTGGGCGGCACCCTGCAGGCCGGCCTCACCATCGGCATCGTGGCGTGGGTGGCCCACCTGCTGGGGCTGGTCTGGCCGGCGGCCATCTTCATGGGCTTCCTCATCTCGTTGAGCAGCACGGCCATTGTGCTGCGCCTGCTGCAGGAACAGGGTCGCACGGACGCGCCGCATGGTCGCGTGGCCGCGGCCATCCTCATCTACCAGGACATCCTGGTGGTGCCCATGCTGCTGGTGGTGCCCATGCTGGCCGGGCAGAGCCGGAACGTACGTGGCGACCTGCTGGTGCTGCTGGGCAAGATGGTGGTGCTGGTGGTGGCGGTGTACATGCTGGGGCGTTTCGTGGTGCCGCGGCTGCTCCACACCGTGTCGCGGGGCAGGAACCAGGAGCTCTTTCTCACCACCGTGGTGGCCCTCTGTTTCGGTGCGGCCTGGGCCACACAGGCCATGGGGCTGTCGCTGGCGCTAGGCGCCTTCTTCGCGGGCATCCTCATCTCGGAGACCGATCAGGCCTACCGGGCCAGCGGGTTGGTGCAGCCTTTTCACGAGCTGTTCATGAGCTTCTTCTTCGTGAGCATCGGCATGTTGGTGGAGCCCGGCCTCTTCGCCACACGCCCGTTCACGGTCTTGGGCCTCACCATTCTGGTGATGCTGTTGAAGACCATCACGGCCTTCGTGGCGGTGTGGGTGCTGCGCTACCCGGTGCGCACCGCCCTGATGAGCGCGCTGGCCCTGCTGCAGGTAGGTGAGTTCGCCTTTGTGCTGGCCCTGCCGGGCATGCGCCTGCAGCTGCTCACCCCCGAGAATTACCAGCTTTTCCTGGGGGTGTCGATCCTCAGCATGGCCGCCACGCCCTTCCTCATGAACCGGTCGGAGTTCCTGGTGCGCCGCTTGTTCACCGCCTTCCTGCCCCGCGCGGTGGCCGAACGACTGGATGCCCTGATGCGCGTGCGCCGGGAACAGACACGCGGCACGGCCCAGGCCCTGCGCGACCACATCGTGATCGTGGGCTTCGGGCTCAATGGACAGAACGTGGCCAAGGCCGCGGCCAGCGCCCGCATCCCCTGTGCGGTGATCGAAACGGACCCCGTGCAGGCCCGTGTAGCCGCGGACATGGGACTGCAGGTGGTGCACGGTGATGCCCTCAACGAGCACGTGCTGGAGATGGCCCACGTGGCCGCGGCGCGCGTGGTGGTGGTGGCCATCAGCGATGCGGACAATACGCGCCGCATCGTGCGCACGCTGCGCGCCCACAGCGCCGCCTACCTGATCGTGCGCACGCGTTATGTGCGCGAGATCGCCGCCAACATCGAGGCCGGTGCCAACGAGGTGATCCCCGAGGAGTTCGAGACCAGCATCGAGATCTTCTACCGCGTGCTGCGCAAGTACCTGGTGCCCGAGCATGCCATCAAGGACCTGGTGGCGCGCATTCGCCGGGACCATTACGGCATGCTGCGCGGCACCCCCACCCCCGCGAAGCCCGAGCCGCGCAAGCAGGGCGAGGATGAGGTGCTCACCATCCCCGGGCTGGAGATCGCCACGCTGCCGGTGACCCTCGGGCGCTCCCGTGTGGTGGGCCACAGCATCGCCGAGGTGGGCCTGCGGGAGAAGTACGGCATCACGGTGCTGGCGATCCGGCGCGGCGGCCGGTACATCACCAACCTCAGCGGTGCAGAGCGCATCAAGCAGGATGATCTGCTGTACCTCCTCGGCGCGCCGGACAGCATCGAACGGCTGGACCGGGAGTTGCGCTGAGCGCGCTTCGCGTCACGCCACCCGTGGCATGGGCCGCGCGAAGTACCAGGCCACCAGCAGCGCCCCCGAAAGCAGAGCCAGGAAGCCCAGCACACCCGGCCCACCACTGGGAGGCCTGCGGAACGGGGCCAGCGGGGTGTCCAGTTCGTTGCGGCGCTCCGGCGGCAACCGGTCGCCGATCTCCCGCACATAGCTGCCGAAGGTGCTCACATCCCAGCCGGTCAGCGAGGCCAGTTCATCCATCTCACGGCCACGGCGGTGATAGAGGTTCTCCAGATAGTTCTGCCCTTCGCTACAGCTCAGGTCGCCTTGCGCCGGGTGTGTGAGCACGTATCGCGCCTGATAGTGCTCCGTGTTCGGGGTCACCTGGAACTGCAGGTCGGCGGGGAATTTGTCCCGCCCATAACGCACCGGGTGAAGAAGACCTGCGCCCCCTGCGAACTGCGGCCGCTCCAGTTCACGCCGGCATCCACGAACTGCTGGTCCAGCGGCGGCGGCCCCACACAGGGATCGCACTTCATGCCGCCCCAGTTCGGCGTCACGTTCCAGGCATATTCAAGGAAGACCGCGTTGCGCCCCTCCCTCCTCCAGGTGCGGGCGAAGAGGTCCTTGTAGAAGCGTCCGAAACGCTCCTTCACAAAGAGGGGGATGTTGCGGTCCGTGGGCACCTTCACCGTGCGGTAGTTCACGCACTCCACCCTGCCGGTGCGCGTGAAGGCGTACACCACCATGTCCTGTTCACCGCTGCTGTTGGCCATGCCGAGCCGGATGGGCAGCATGAACTTGGGATGCTCGAACCGGAGCTGCAACGGGCGCAGGGAATTGAAGCCCGAGGCCTGAAGCTCCTTCAGGTTCACCTTCACCACAAAGAACTTGAGGTTGCTCTTGATGTAGGGATCAAGCACCTCGTGCGCCGTCGCGGGGATCTTGTACCCGTTGTCCAGCAGCCATTGCTTCAGACCCGTGCTTTCCTTGGCGCTCAGGATCAGGATGTCGTACTCCCCCACCGTGTAGGTGGCCTCGATGGTGACCCCGTAGCTGCGTGCCTTCTTCTGCACCTCACGCTCCGAACGATCACCATTCGCCATGGCGGGTACGCTCTCCTGCACGGAGTCGTACAGATAGATCGGCTGGCAGGGGTTCTCGTCGTAGTACTCCACCAGGCGGGGCGCGCTGTAGCTGTCCAGCTTGCGGAAGAGCGAGGCGTCCGCGATGCGGATGTCATCCCGTTCGAGCACCACGGGCACGGGCACCACCAGGGCCCCCAGTTGACCGGCGCGTGCAGGACCGCCGCGCGCTTGCGGATCGCGATCAGCGGCAGCAGCGCGTGCAGCCAGAGCAGGTCGAGC
>JBBIQC010000580.1:0-884 GCA_037442585.1 Oscillatoriales cyanobacterium bin_317 | reverse complement strand
TACGCTCGCCGTCGCGCACGAGGATCACTTCGCTCTTGTCGTTGAACAAGGTGGCATCGGCCTTGGCCACATAGAAGCCACAGAAGGCCATCGCCTGTCCGGTGGTCAGGAGCGCAAGCGCGCCCAGCATGGATCGGGTGTTCATGTTCGTGTTCGGGTGTTTGAAGCGTGTTCGTAAAGAGCGGTCAGTTGATCGGTGCTGGACGCACTCGCCGGGATGCGCTCATCCGCGTCCATTGGAAGCGCTCCCCTTTCCAAAGGCGGTCGAAGAGCGGGGTGAGCGGCGAGAGCATGACGAGGGCCCAGATCGGGGCGGCATACACCTGCAGTTTCCAGCCGAGCAGGAAGGCCACCACCGCCACGGCGATGCTCCAACCGATGCGGGCCCCACGATGGTCCGGCGTGGTCATGGGATCGGTGATCATGAAGAATGCGAACAGCAGGAGCGAACCGCTGGAGAGCTTGTGCAGCCAGGCGTCCATGCCCCAACCCAGATAGAGCACCGTGCGTGCGAACTCCAGCGCGCCGAAGGCGGCCAGGAAGGTCACACTCATGTCCATGCGACCCACACGCAGAACGACCAGGCCACCCGCAGCGCCCACCAGGAAGACCAATAAGGCCCCGCTGCCCCACTGGCCAGGGCTCACCCAGGCATCACCACTGAGCAGCACCGCGAGCATGATGCCCAGGTTCCCGGGGTTGAACACATGCTTGCCCTTGTACCGGATCAGGAACTTCGATGCGATGGCGGCCACCGCGGCCAGCATCAGGGTCACGGGACTGCCGGCCTTGAGCAGGAGCGAAAGGCCCAGTGCCGTGATCAGGGCGCTCTTCCACGTGGAGGCGGGAAGACCTTTCAGTCGGATGAAAACAGCCTGCACACC
>JBBIQC010000579.1:0-4735 GCA_037442585.1 Oscillatoriales cyanobacterium bin_317 | reverse complement strand
CTCTTTAATTTTTTTGAAAATCTTGCAAAAGAACTCGGTTGTAGTTATATTATAACAGGAGCGTTTAGAGGTGAAAAAATGGAAAGATTACAAAGATTTTATGAAAGAAAAGGATATGAATTACACAGTATTTCATATGTAAAGGAGGTGTAGTATGCCCATAGCACCTGGTCTTGGGGCAGCATTAGGTGGATTATTTGGTGGAGGAGCAGCATTACTTGGAGCATCTCAAGCAGCAAAGGCTCAGAAACGGGCAAGTGATGCCGCAACTGCTCTTCAATTAGAGTATCTTGATTGGCAGAAGCAAATGTATGGTGAGGATGTAGCAAGAAGGAAACCTTTTTATGACCTTTCTTTATTAAGCCTTCCTGAACTTCAAAAGTTCATATCGGGTGATTTTGACATAACTACTACACCTGAATATCAAACACAATCGAAGGCTCTTGATAGACAACTTAGTAGCAATCTTGCAGCAAGAGGACTCCAGCAGTCTGGTTTCGGGGTTGAGGAAGATGCAAGATTAAAAACAGGTTTAATGTCAGACCTTTATAATAAGAGATTCTCTCGATTGGCGGCACTTGCGAATCTTGGAAGTATGGGCATGGCTCAAGCTCCCAATCTTGGTGATGCTTATTCAAATCTTGCTAATCTTGCTATGCAAAGAGGGCAGGGACAAGCTCAGGCTTATAGTGCTATGGGTCAGATTCCTATGAATATGTTTAATGCATATAGCATGTGGAATTTTTTGAATAGACAGCCATCAGGCTTAGGTATGACACCAGAAATGACTGCTTGGGATTTATTTTAGGGAGGAGTTAAAATGTTTAATCCATACGAAGCGGTAAATCAAGGGATTCAGAATTTCATAAACACCCAACTTACTCTTGCGAATCTTAAAAGACAACAAGCATCTGATGAAAGAGAACTTGAAATGCATAGGCATAAGATGAAACTTGGGCAATATGCTCTTGAGGCTCTGAAAGAAGAAGCTGAGGGAAGGAGAGCTTTAAAAGAAATAGCTAAAACAATGCCACCTTCTATCATAGAAGATAGTGTTATAGGACATGCTCCAAAGACCCATGAGGGTGATTTAGAAGTTCCTGATAGAGAAATAAAAGAAAAGAAAGAAAGACCCATGACTCTTGGAGAAAGATATGACAGGACTGCAAAGGAGTTAATAGCACGAGGTCATTATACTCTTGGCTCTCAATTTGCAGATAAGGCTCATCAAGTTAAACTTCAAGATGTTCAGATAAAAGCACAAGAAAAACAGATGATGCAAGGGTTTTTTAATATGATACAACAAGTAGGAGGAGCTAATCCTGAGTTAGCAAAGAAGATGATAGTAGAACAAGGGAGACGGCTTGGGATAGATGTAAATCCAGATAGTATAAATATTAGACGTAATTCCATTGTCGTTGAAAAAATAGATGGAGAAAAGTTCTATGGAACACCAGATGGTAAATGGCATAAGATACCGAAGGATACAAAGATGGATTTACTTGAAGCAAGATTTGAAAAACATAGGAGACCAGATGGTTCTATTGACATTGATAAGGCTATTAAGGAACATGAAGCGTATGAAACAGGGAAGATATATATAGGTAGGAGACTTGATGAAGATAAAGAAAGAATGAAAGAAATAGATTACGAGATAAGACTAAGACAGGCTTCTGTTAATGCAGAACTTCAAGATATTGAAAAACAAACTAAGGGAATTACTCCTACTGGTGGTAGTGGAAAATATAGAAAGAGATTTCCATTATATGGAAGATATGACTTCGAGCCTAAATATCAAAGAATGGGTAAAGATAAAAAGATGGTGGGTATTACAGACCCTAAAGAGACTGAGAATCTTGACAAGCTGTTTGAAAGAAAGAAAACATTACAAAGAGAACTTCGAGAAATTCCAAGTAAGGTTAAAAGGGAATATGGGAGGCAACCTGAAATAGAGACTCCAAGAGAGATTGATTTGTCTAAAATACCACAGGGTGATAAATTACCACAGCATATAAAAGCCCAAGTTAAAGGAAAAATAGGACAGAAAGATGAAACTGGTCGTATTATAGGAAATGTTTATAAGAGTGCAGATGGTAAAGAAGCAGCTATTTACATGGGAAAAAACTATTGGTATAGGGTATCAGGAGAAAAGTAATGCTAACTAAAGATTTCGTTCCAGCTAAAGAAGGTCTTTTTCAAGGTTTTATTCCAGCTGAAGATACACCTGTTGAAATAAAACCAGAGGCAGAATCTGGTTTAGTAACTGGTGGTAAGTTTATCCTTTCAACAGCAGCTTTAATTCCAAGACTTCTTGGTGAAGTGATGAAAATATCTCCAAGTGAGACTGGTAGTCTTAGAGATAGAGTTTCAAGATGGGCTGAAGAATTTGAAGCTGAGTTAATACCAGAAAAGGGTATGAGACCATCTGTCATAGCATATGGTCTCCCTACCAGAATTGGGGCTTTTCTCAATCAGATTACTGGTAATAAAGAAGCGGCTAAAAAGTTACAGGATGAACTTCATAAGATTCAAGGGATTACTGAGAAAAGAGGATTATCAGAAGCTGAATTTGAAGCCTTGCCAATAGAGAAACAAGAAAGGTTTTTTGAAAACATAGAACGAGCTGCAATGAATGTGTTTAAAGATTCTGATGTTAAGGAAAAAGACCTTATTGATAGATATACAGAATGGAAAAAAGGTGATTTCGGAAACTCAATTTTTACTAATGCTACCTTGCCAAAATTATCGAGAACCATAGACTACCTTTTGACTTATCCAGAAATTGCTGTTTCAAGTGTTTTACATACTCTCGGAACTACTGCTGGAACACTTATTTATAGATATGGAAAATTCATTGAGGATATTGGTCTTGCTGATAAAACTTTCAGAGAGTTCGGGATGGATATGAATCTAAGAGCAGCGAGATGGGGACAGTTATGGACAGGGAGAGATGAACCTGATTTTCCACAGAAACTCACACAAGCTACTGCATCTATGGGAACTTTTTTTGGTATTGGTCTTGGAGCAAGGGCTGCATTAAGTCCATTCCTTCTATCTACTATGGCAAAAGACATGTCCCTTCTTGGCTTCATGACCCTTGCAGAGTCTGGAGTTGAAGCTGGAAGTGTATGGCAGGATACTTATCTTAAAACTGGAGATGAAACAGAAGCTGATAGAAATGCAAGAGATGCTTTTTTAATGAATGTAGGAATGATTGGATTGACTAATAGACTTGGTATCTTGAATCCAGCTCTTACCACTTTTAAAGGCAGAGTTATAGGTTCTCTTCCAGAAGGATTCCAAGAACATGTTCAGTCTGATATACATAATATTGCAACAAGACAAGGTATAAATGTTGAGGAGTCTGCTGAGTCAGCATTGTTAGGAACTCTCACAGGGCTTATTGGTGGTGCAGGGATAGATTATATCAATGTAAGAAAACAAGTTAGTGTCATGGCTGATAAAGAATTGAATGATTTGATGAAGTTGAAGGATTTTGAAGAAAGAAATCAAGAGGTCATAGAAGAAAAAGCAAAGCAAGAGTTTAATAGAGCTAAAGATGAAGCAATTATAAAAGATACTTTTGAGAAACATGGAGTGCATGGTATAGACCTTGAAGCTGTTGGCAAGGAAATGGGTGTAGATTTCTTTTCAAAGAATGAACTGCATAAAAAGTTTAAACTTTCAGAGAAACAAATAGCTCTTTTGAGAAAACAAGGAATACTTGGATATATTCCAAAGAAAGGATGGTATCATGTTTATAATACTGAGGAAGCTAAGTTAAAAGAACAAGAGAGAATAAATGCACTTTTGTCTGAAGCAAAGGTTACTGAGAGTGAAGGTGCAATCATTCGGGCAGATGAAACTATTGGTTCAGCACAGATAGAAAGAATCAACATGGACGCTATTGCATCTGAGATTGAAGAGTATCTTGGAAGGAAAGATAAAGGTGAGAGGACTTTAGCTGAGATACAGAGAGAGATGGCTTTAGAGGAGCGAATTTTAAATGAACAAAGAGCTTTAGCTGAACAAAGAGCAAAAGATGAATTACAAATAGCAAGGCAGAGAGAGTTCGAGGAATTAAAGGTCAGAGAAAGAGAAAAATTAATAGAATCTCCACCAGAGAAAAGAACTGGAGTGATTAGTAAGGGTGTTATTCTTGGAGAGCAACCTTTAGTTCTTGAGAGTAAGAAACCGAGAGAAGGTCTTTTTGATATAGTAAAAGATGCTGAGACTGGAAATGAAGAAGCCATTGAACTTGGTAGGAGGTATCTTGATGTTCTTAAAAATAAACCAAATGCTATAAAAGATGCTTATGATATGCTCTTTGAAAAACATATGCCACAGGCTATAGAGAAGGGATTGGAGATTATTGGAGAAAAAGTTAAACTTGCACATCCAGTAACTCCAGTTGTAGAAAAAGAACCAAAGAGAAAAGTAATTAAAAGAACCATTAAATCAAAACGGTTAATGAGTTCTAAAGAAATGATGGAGTTGCAAAGGCAAAAGAGGATTAGAGAGAAAGAAAAGAGATTAGAGGTTAAGAAAAGAGAAGAAGAAAAGAGAATATTTGATGAGAAAGTCAGTAAGATAATCAAGGTTGTAAACAAGTCTGTTAGGAATGAAAAAGTTGATGAACTTGTTAGGAAAAAGTTAGAGGAAAATCCCAATCTCTCTATGAGTCAGATTGCAAGAGATGTGGTAGATGAGATAAAGAAGAAAGCTGAGGTTAAGA
>JBBIQC010000578.1:0-3904 GCA_037442585.1 Oscillatoriales cyanobacterium bin_317 | reverse complement strand
TTGAAAGCTGGCGACGAGGTTTTAGCTCATATAACCACGAGTGAAGGCAGACACTTCGGCGTAGCCGTGCCTGACGAAACGGTGATAGAACGTTGACCGCTAGAATCTGCGTGTCGATTCTTCCCAAAACCATGCCTGAAGCTCTGCGGCTAATCGAAAAAGCGGAAGTTGCCCACGCAGATTTCATCGAAGTAAGACTCGACTGCCTTGAAAATCACCAGCTATTGGCTGATTTGGCGTCTCACGGGCGGCTTCCAAAGATTGCCACGGACAGGTCCTCCCGAACCGAAACGGAGCAACGGCAGATGCTGCTGAATTCAGCGAAGAGTGGCTTTGAATATGTTGATGTAGAATTATCCACGCCGCGGCTTAAGGGCTTAGTCAAGGAACTGAAGACGCTAGGCGCTAAGCCAATTGTGTCCTTCCACAAGTTTGATGGCTCTTTAGGCATTTCCGAGTTGAACAGCATTCTTGAAAGGGAAATCTCCAGCGGCGCTGAAGTGTGCAAAATCGTGACAACCGCGAAACGGGTTGAAGACAACCTCACCACCTTAAATTTCACATCAACAGCCTCAAGCAAGGCGAAGCTGGTGTGTTTCTGCATGGGCGAGCTTGGCAAAATCTCAAGACTCTTATCTCCATTGTTCGGCGGCTTCTTCACCTTTGCTTCGCTTGAGCGAGGCAACGAAACAGCCCCTGGACAAATGACCATTCAAGAAATGAAAGCAGCTTACGAACTTTTGGGGCAAAAATGATGGCTATATCGGGAAAAACAAGAGTGTGCGGCGTTATCGGCGACCCTATAGAGCACACTCTAAGCCCGACTATTCACAACGCGGCGTTTAATCATCTGAAACTTGATTTCATTTACTTGGCGTTTAGAGTAAAAACTGCTGACTTGGAAAACGCGGTACGGGGCATGCGCGGTTTAGGCATTCACGGATTAAATGTAACCATGCCCCATAAGAGCACTATAATTGGTTATCTGGACGAAGCAGACCCAACCGTGCAGTTCCTCGGCTCAGTCAACACCATTCTGAATAAGGATGGCAAGCTTTCAGGCTTTAACACCGACGGCGTGGGCGCGTTGAAAGCTCTGCGAGAAAACGGCACTGAACTGTCTGAGAAAAAGGTGCTCTTGCTTGGAGCAGGCGGCGCGGCAAAAGCCATAGCTTTCGCTCTTGCCGAAGTTGGAGAACTTGTTGTTTTGAATAGAGCAGCTGAAAAGGCAAAAGGGCTAGCAGAAGCGTTGGGGCGAATTTTTAACAAAAAAGTCGTTGGTGGCGCTCTTTCCTCAGATGCCATAGCGAAGAATATGCGAGGTTCAGACGTACTCATCAACGCGACCAGCGTAGGCATGCACCCCGAAGCTAATCAAAGCATAGTACCACCGCAATGGTTAAGGTCTGACCTGACTGTGATGGATATAGTCTATAACCCTGTTGAAACAAAGCTGGCGAGAGACGCTAAAGCAGCAGGTGCCAAAGTGATTAGCGGCGTCGAAATGCTAGTTTACCAAGGTGCAGCGTCCTTCGAAATCTGGACTGGGCGCTCGGCTCCCGTCGAAGTCATGAGAAAAGCGGCATTAAGCAAACTTTCAAGCGCAGGTGCAAGCAAATGACTGGGAAAGCTGAGGCAATAGCGCATGGCGCGGCAACAATTGTAAACGCGATTGCTTTGGGCAAAGGCGCCGCTTTCGGAGTAGACCTGTGGACAAAAGCTGAAGTCAGATTAACAGACGAGCCAAACGTAATCAAAGGAGAAATCACGTCGGACCCAGCAGAGAGCACTGCTTTAATCGAAAGAACAGTGTTGCGAGTTTTCAAGCATTTCAGCGTTGACAAACGCTTTGGTGCAAAAGTGAAAACTTGGTCCAACATTCCCGTCGCTAGAGGTCTGAAAAGCAGTAGTGTTGCGGCAAACGCCGTAGCCCTAGCAGCAGTCGCAGTTTTGGGCAAGGCGCTTGACGACTTGACGGTGGTCAATCTAGGCGTGGACGCGGCTTTTGATGCCAAAGTCACGGTAACAGGCGCTTTCGATGACGCTTGTGCCTCCTACTTCGGAGGTGCCGTGGTCACTGATAACTTGAAAAGAAAACTTCTAAAGCGAGTCACGTTGCCTGAAGATTTGACAGTTTTGTTTCATGTTCCATCCAGAAAGGCGTACACTGGCGATTCTGATGTTAATAAACTGCGAACTGTGAAGCCGCTTGTTAAAATCGCGTACAAGGAAGCCTTGAAGGGCAATTTTTGGACAGCGCTGACGCTTAACGGCATAATCTACTCGGCAACCTTAGGATACGACATTTCAGTAGCTTTGGACGCTTTAACTGCTGGAGCGTTAGCTGCTGGATTATGCGGGAAAGGCCCGGCGGTAACGGCAGTGGTTTCCAGCGACAAAATAGACTCGGTGAGGACGGCGCTGCAACGTCATGAGGGCGAAGTTCTGCACGCCCGCTTGAATCACGAAAAAGCCAAGGTGCTCAGCAAATGACAGAAGTGGTAATTAGGAAAGCCGAAAGGCTGAAGGGTGAAGTCTGCGCACCATCGTCTAAGGCTTATACGCAGAGAATGCTGATAGCCGCCGCGCTTTCGCATGGAACCTCCCAGATCTCAGGTCCTCTGGTTTCAGACGACACTGAAGCTACTTTGCGTGCAGTCACATCCTTAGGCGCAAAAGTGAAGGCGGCGAAAGACTGCTGGACGGTTGAGGGCGCCACACCGCTTAAAGGCGCACAAACGCCTATAGACTGCGGGGAGTCTGGAGCAACCTTACGGTTCATGATACCGGTAGCAGCATTGGCACCTGAGCCTTCGACCTTTGTCCTTGGGAAATCTTTAGAACGGCGACCTATAGAGCCTCTGCTTCAAGGTCTCAAACAATTGGGCGCTAAGGCATATGCCCAATATGGTGATCAAGCATCCATTCGTGTCCAAGGCGGCGGGATTTCTGGAGGTAAAACCACCATGCGCGGGGACGTAAGCTCTCAATTCGTTTCAGGGTTAATGTTCGCTTGCCCTATGGCACGAGTGGACACGGAAATAACTCTCTCCGCGCCTCTTGAGTCTAAAGGTTACGTTCAAATGACTAAGGCTGTTCTCGCTGAGCACGGCATAAAAGTGTTCATTTCAGAAGAATTTGATTACCTTCGCATACCATCGAACCAAACGTACAAGCCATGTGACCACATGGTTCCGGGCGATTTTTCGTCTGCCGCGTTCCTCTTGGCTGCTGCGGCTGTAACCCACTCTGAAGTGAGCGTCAAGAACCTCAGTTATGAGACGGTGCAGGGAGATAAAGCCATATTGGGAATTCTTAAGCAAATGGGTGTGAACGGGAAAGTATGTAAAGACCATGTGGAGATAGACGGAGAAGGCGGTTTGCTTGAGGCTGTGGACGTGGATGCGAGGGATATACCTGACCTTGTTCCCGTCTGCACGGTTCTCGCGTGTTATGCGAAAGGCACTTCTAAAATACACGATGCGCATAGACTTAGGTACAAGGAGTCTGATAGGCTGTTATCACTTCATCTTGAACTAAAAAAAATGGGCGCTGAGATAATAATGGATGAAAGTAGTTTGACAGTGAAAGGTCCTTGTGAATTGCACGGCGCCACGATAGACCCGCATAATGATCACAGGATTGCCATGGCATGTGCCGTTGCAGCTTTAGGCGCCAGCGGCGAGACGCGGATTCAAGATGCTGAATGTGTTAGAAAATCTTATCCGAGGTTCTTCAGTGATTTACGTCTATTAGGAGCTGATGTTGTTGGCGGGGAATTCGATAGGTAAAGAGTTCACGGTAACTTCTTTCGGGGAGAGCCACGGTAAATATGTAGGCGTCATCGTGGATGGTTGCCCAGCGGGGTTACCTCTTTCTGAAAAGGAAATACAGGCTGAGCTGG
>JBBIQC010000577.1:0-2292 GCA_037442585.1 Oscillatoriales cyanobacterium bin_317 | reverse complement strand
GGTCCCCATGTCCTGGCCGCCGCGGCTGAGGTACAGGCGCTGCCCTTCCTTGATGTCGCCCCCGGTGAAGAGAACGGTGCCATCGCCCGTCGTAACGAGTTTCGGGACCGGCGGCTTGTCGCGATGGATCACGTAGCCGCCGAACAGTAGCGCCCCGGAGGTCAAGCCGAGGGCGAAAAGAATAAGCGCCCTTGTTCTCGCGCTACCCGTGGCGACCTGCTCGCGTCTTCATATTCGATATAAATAATCGGACCTTCGTATCCACTATAAGGCGATTCGCTTTTCCATCAAGCTGAAAATTGACGAGGGACTGCCATATCGATCGGGGCGGCTGCAGGCTCGGCTCTGTCCCCGCTACCCGCTACCTGCCGTCCCCGTTACCTGCCGCTGCCGGCGTACCAGGCCCGGCTCTGTCCCCAGGCTAAGGCTCCGCTTCAATTTGGGGCGTAACAGGATTACGATACTGCGTATTCATGAGCCGGGTAGGGGGAGTGTATGAAGATCAGTATCGACCGCGAGAATTGCATCTGCTGTTCCCTCTGTTGGTCGAATTGCCCCGAGATTTTCGAAGAGGATCCGAAAGACAGGATCAGTGGGATCGTGGAGAGATATAGGACCGCCGGCGACCTCGCACGCGGAGAAGTTCCGGAGACGCTGCGCGCAGCCGCCAAGGCCGCGGCCGAAGGTTGTCCGGTCTCGGTCATACACGTGGAGTAGGACGGCCGGGCCGCGGCGGCGGAGCGGCCGTCCCGAGACCCGCCGCCTCGTCTCCTTCGAAAAAGCGAAGTGTCAGCCGGCTTCGGCGGGAGAGATCGTCTCAACCTCCCAGCGCCCCTCTCCGCGGATGCTGAGCTTGGAGTCGTGGAAGGCTATGAGGCTCGAGCGATGTCCGACGCTCACCACCGCCGTCACGGGCAGCTCCTCCCTGAGGAGGCGATAGAGCTGGCCCTCGGCCGGCTCGTCGAGGGCCGAGGTGGCCTCGTCCATGAAGACCCAGGCCGGGCGCTGCAGGAAGATGCGGGCGAAGGCGAGGCGCTGCTGCTCGCCGAGGGAGAGCACCTGCGACCAGTAGCGGTTCTCGCCGAGGCGCTCGCAGAGCTCGGGCAAGCCCGCGAGCCGCAGGGCCGCGGCCAGGCGCTCGTCCTCGATGTCCTTCGAGCCGGCGGGATAGAGGAGGACGTCCCGCAGGTCTCCCAGGGGGAGGTAGGGTTTCTGGGGAAGGAAGAGGGCCAGCTCCCGCTCGGGCAGCTCCACGTCGCCGTCGGTGTAGGGCCAGATGCCGGCGATGGCCCGCACCAGGGTGCTCTTGCCCGAGCCCGAGGGGCCCATGATGAGGAGGCGCCCGCCGCGGTCCAGGCCCAGGTCCAGGTCGTGCAGCAGCTCGCGGCCGTCGGGCAGGCGCACGTTGAGCTTGTCGATGCGCAGTCGCTCGCCGTCGCGCCGCGCCATCTTGTAGTGCGTCTCGCGAATCACCTTGATCTCGTCCATGGCCTGCTCGAAATAACGCAGTCGGTCGACCACGGCGTGCCAGCTCGCGAGGTCGGTGTAGCTGTTCACGATGAAGGACAGGGCCCCCTGGACCTGGCCGAAGGCGCTCGAGATCTGCATGATCGAGCCGATCTTGATAGCCTTGGCGAAGTATGCGGGCATGCTCACGAGCACCGGGAAGATGACCGCCGCCTGACCGTAGCCCGAGGCCCACCAGTTCAAGCGCCGCGTCCGTTTCATGATCTGCCAGAAGTTGCCGAAGACGTGCTTGAACCGCGCCAGGAACTGCTCGCGCTCGCGGCTCTCGCCGCCGTACAGGGCCACGGACTCGCAGTTCTCGCGCAGCCGCACCATGCTGAAGCGGAAGTCGGCCTGAAAGCGCTCCTGATCGAAGTTGAGCTTGATGAGGGGTCGGCCGACCACGGCGATGATGACCGTGCCCACGACCGAGTAGACGAGTGCCGTCCACACGAGGTAGCCGGGGATCACGATGTTCGCGCCGTGCCAGGGAATGGGCACGTGGGCGGAGAGCTCCCAGAGCATGGCGATGAATGCCGCGAGGGTGGTGATGGACGAGAGGAGCCCTATGAGGAGGCTGAGGGTCCGGCCCGTGAAGGTGTTGACGTCGTCGGCGATACGCTGGTCGGGGTTGTCGGTGCCCTCGCCGAGGACCTGCAGGTGATAGTAGGTGCCGCGCGCCAGCCACTCGTCCAGGTAGCGGGTGGTGAGCCAGCGGCGCCAGCGGATCTGCAGGGCCTGGGTTAGGAAGGTCTGGTAGACGGCGGCGATGATGTAGGGCACGTC
>JBBIQC010000576.1:751-2822 GCA_037442585.1 Oscillatoriales cyanobacterium bin_317 | reverse complement strand
CGGTCATGCCCGCCTGTGATGAGGTGGTGAAAAATGCAACGCTGAATGATCCGAAGAACTATGCATCCATCTATGACAGCCGCGCTCTGGCGCGTGCCCTTAGCGGAGATCGCGAGGGGGCCAAAGCCGATTGGCAGATTTTCGTTAATTATTTTCCGGTACAGCCCGGTTACCAATGTTATGTTGACCGGCGCCGGGGCTGGATAGATGCCTTGCAGAAGGGTAACAATCCTTTCGATTCGCAAACGCTTGATGATTTGCGTTTTGAAAACTCTTCTCTGCCATGCCCGCCATCCCAATAACATGAAAGGAGCGCCCCAAGTATGAGCGGAAAGAGCAGTATTTCGATCATCCATGCCACTACCCAGGCCAGCCTGGCTGGGCAGCAGGCGCAAAAAAGCGCCCTGGAAAACAAAGCCAGCACCTTGATCGGATTCGCCGGCGGCATGATCGCTTTGCTGATCGGCGCAAAGGGCAGCGTTCAAACCATGCCGCCGCTTGCTAGGGCTTGCGTGTATATCAGCATCAGCTTGTTCCTGGTTTCCATTCTCCTGGCAACCATCGTCGGCTGGGTTAGACAATATCGCAGCGATCCCAACCCGGCTGCCCTGGCGGAACATTACCTGGATAAATCAGAGGAGGATGTGCAGCTCCAGCTTATTTCCAACCTGGTCGGCGTCTGGAAGGATAACGGCAAGCGCCTGGAAAATATTGCCATCCTCTTAAGGCTGGCTTTGTTTGCCCAGACGTTCGCCTTCATGCTATTGGGAATCGTATTAGTCTGGTCACTTATTTAACGAGAAAAAAGGAGAAAAAACCATGCCCAAGAAACCACAATTACCCGAACAAGACAGAAATTTAATGTCCCGACAATCGTCGCGGACGATCAGCGTTGGCAATATTTCCGGCGTCAGCGGCACAGTCGCCATTGCCGGCGGCGATATCACCACCAACCAGACCATCACCAATGGCCTGAGTGCGGCTGATATCAAGCAGTTGTTCGACCGGCTTTCGGCTGCCGTGGATGCCCGCCCGAATACGGCCCCGGCGGATAAGGAGGATCTCAAGGCCGAAGTGGAGGAGATTCATCAGGCCGTCAAAGCGGCCGGGCAGGATCAGAAACCGCCCGATGAAGCCTTCCTCGAGCGCCACTTCCGCAACATTGCCCGCATGGCGCCCGATATCCTGGATGTTGCCGTAGCGACGCTGGTCAATCCGCTCGGTGGCCTGGGTCTGGTGGTCAAGAAGATCGCCGACAAAGCCAAGGCCGAGGTGGCCTCGCACGCCTGAGAAATAATGGGAGTGGCGAATCTTTTGGCCTCTTCCCTCTGCCCAGCGACCGGCAGGCTGGATCTACGCTGGAATAAAAATCAAATCTTCGGCGGTGGTTCTATTCGGGAGTGACCTATGGCTGAATCTTTATTGTCTGTCAACGGGAAGCCTTTTCTGGGCCGGGTGGAAGAGCAAAAACAGTTCCGCGCCGCGCTGCAAGAGATTCTCAAGCGCCCCAAGGGCGAAGAATCCCCCTATATATTTTTGCTATACGGAGATGGCGGGATCGGCAAGACCACGCTCGCCAGGCGTTTCCGCGATATTTCCATGCAGGAGGAGCATTTTAAGGCGCAGCCAAGGTAGACCTCCTCCACACCGGCCGGGTCGAGCCGGTTGCGCTCCAGGATGGCTTTCAGCACGTGGGCGGCCAGATCGTCCGGGCGGACGGGGGCCAGGCTGTCGCCCAATGCGCCGATGGGCGTACGCAGGGAGCCGATGATCACGGGAACAGGCATAAAAATATCTCCAAGAGTAAGTTGACAGATGCTATCGGATTGTACCACCTGGGTGGGATGCATATCTGGCGGGAACAAATCTATTGACTTTGGGCGGGATCCCGCGTGGTGGCGGTAGCCTGGCTTTGGAATATACTTGTATGGACAAAATGACCATTGATTTGCAGCCAGAGTCTCTCTATGTTACTCGCAATCGGCTTTTCAAGCCCGTGTTGGGAGCCAGGGCTTCATTGGGAGAAATTATTTAGGCAGGATATCGTATCATCTCAATAAAAAGGGGAAAG
>JBBIQC010000576.1:0-699 GCA_037442585.1 Oscillatoriales cyanobacterium bin_317 | reverse complement strand
ATGAATGCCGAATCAAAAAATAAAATATCAGTAGATCACGGAAGTGAAACACGAAAGCGTTGGCGATAGAGTTCAAAGACTTGAGCAGGCGATATGCGTGCTGGCAACCCAGCTGCTGCATATTTGTCCAAAAACACCCGGCGAAGACGAATAAAGTAGTAATGCATGAACAAGAAACATATGTGGCTTATGATAGCCTGCTGTCTGATCCCCCTGGCCGGTTTGGCAGCGATCTTTCTCTTCAAGATGCCGGTCAGCGCGGTCTTCATGTTTGGAAAGCCTTCAAGCTTTATCGAATCTTTACAAACACTTGCACTTCCCTTTACTTTGCTCGCTTATATTTATAGCATATCTGAACACAAAGGAGAAAATCACCATGAAGAAAGCAATATTCATTACCTTGAGCGTTTTGGGCATCCTGGTTCTGGCCGGCGGATTACTTTTCAGCGGGATGATGATCGGGCGCCAGACGCCGATCTTCACTTTCTGGATGCACCCTGGCCAAAGGATTTATCCTGCCGGCGGAATGATGGGCGGCGGTTATGGCATGATGGGCAGCTTCGGAAATAACGATGCCAACACCACGCCGCTGACGGTGGACCAAGCCTATCAGGCGGCTCAAAAATACGTTTCATCCCTGAATAATTCCGACCTCAAGATCGCCGAAGTGATGGTATTCGATAATAATGCCTATATACG
>JBBIQC010000575.1:0-4755 GCA_037442585.1 Oscillatoriales cyanobacterium bin_317 | reverse complement strand
GCCAGCACCAGGATATATCCCGTGGACATTCATCAACCTAACGACTGCTTGTTAGTCTCTCACTCTACGGTCAAAAATGGGATTTACCCTTGGTTAGTTTTTCGCGGAGCAGCGGCAAGGATGCGATTGATCGGGATCAAAGACGATGTATCACTACTTATCACTATCCACCATCCACTATCCACAATCCACCCTAGCCAGTTCACGTAAACTGCTGACTCAGTGTAACCGGATTATGTACGGTTATCTTTTTCTTGTTAATGGAGATCATTTTTTCTTGGCGGAGGTCGCCCAATAGGCGGGTGACTGTGACGCGGGTGGAGCCGATCGCTTCAGCGATCGCTTGGTGGGATAGTTTCAAATCAATGGTGATGCCATCGGTGCCGGGGGTGCCAAAATCGCGGCACAAAATCAACAAAAAACTAACCAATCGGGAACCCATATCCCGATGCGCTAAGGTTTCGATCATCATTTCCGTTTGCAAAATCCGGGATGATAACCCTTGCAGTAAGACCATTGATAATTCTGGATTGGCTTTCAGAGCTTTTTCCATGTGTTCAATGGGCACGGACAACAATTCCACCGGGGTGAAGGCAACGGCATGGTAGAAGCGATCGGACCGATGCCCCGTAATTAGGGATAACACCCCAAACACGCTATTTTCCCGTAATAAAGCGACGGTGATCTCTTCCCCTGCTTCATAGACCCGCGAGAGCTTAACCGCACCTTTGAGTAGGAAGTACACCCGTTCGGCAGGATCCCCAGGGAAAAAGATGGTTTTGCCGCGATCGAAGGATTCGACAACGGGAGGAAAGCCGCCCCCACTCAGTTGACGAAACACGGCTGCCAGCGGTTGATCCTGCGTTAAAATCATATCCTCCAGACCCACTCCCAACCCAACTGATTACTGACTAACTGACTACTCTGTAAAGCGAATCCGCTGGCCAAGTTAAACCTTATCAGTGTAACTGGAGGGATTGTCAACATTCCAAGCAATGCTGAGGTTACGCCTTGAGAACCGCAGAACCACAGTCCAGCATGACTGAAATACGCATTCTGTAGACAATTAAGCACATTTCAAGGATTACAGTTCAACTCCCACCCTGTAACTGTTCACTCACTCCTAGGGGAAATATGGGCGTAGCCCAGACCCCGCTGAACTGGGGAGAATGTGAATGGTGACCTTAGCACAGTTCTAGATATTGCTCTAGATACTGCCAATCTAGGTCTCGCAAATCCAAGGCTCGCAAATCCCAAGATGTGTCTGATCAGGTCTAGACCTTGGCCGATGGCTTGAGTTCCTGTAATCAATTGTTGACGTTACAACACTTAAACTAAGTCAGAACCGTTTTTTTGTGCTTTCTGATACACAATACCCTGTGAAAGTGATTTGCAGGGATTTTTCAGAATTTTTCTCGTTTTCAGCAAAATGCCGTTGTCTGCTTGGGATGCTCATACCGTAACACTTTCCCTCCATGGGTGCGGCGATCGCGACACCATTCTCAACCTGTACTTTCCGGTAGATTGAAATAAAACTTTACGATGCTGGGCTTGACAAAATTTTGGCTGAATTTGCAATTGTGGCACTTGGAATTGCCGTTATGGACTGTATTGTGTTAACAACCGATCCGAACTAATAACGCCCGTCTCAACTAACGCCCGTTTCAACAAGTGCCCCGTCTCAACAATTGAATTTAAACAATTGAATTTAAACAATTGAATTAAAGAGTGAGGACTGACCTCATGTTAGTGACCACCCCCGTCAGCATTGCCCTTAAAAATCTGAACTTGTCCCCCGGCAGTCACGTGCTGATTACAGATGTGACCTGGGAGCAGTATGAAGCCCTGCTGTTGGAGTTGGGGGAAGACCGTCGAGTGCCTCGGATTAACTATTGCCAAGGGGTGTTAGAACTGATGTCGCCATTACCTGCCCATGAACGTCCACATCGGATTATTGGTTACATTGTTACGACCATCCTGGATGCTGAAGAACGCGCCTGGGAAGATTTTGGCTCCACAACCTTCAAAAAGCTAAAGCAAGCAGGGTTGGAACCCGACACCTGTTTTTATATCCAGAATGCTGAGCGAGTCCGCGATCGCCTCCGCATGGACATGAGCCAAGACCCACCCCCGGATTTGGCGATCGAGGCCGATGTTACGTCAAAAACTACCTTTGATGCTTACACGGTGCTGAAGGTGCCGGAACTGTGGGTGTATGACAATGGGCAATTGCGGTTGTATGTCTTGCAAGCAGAGGGTTACACGGAAGTAGACAGCAGCCCCACCTTCCCCAATTTGCCGATTAAAATCATGATTCCGGCTCTGGTGCAACAGGCGTTTGCGATCGGTACCAGCCAAATGTTGCGGGAACTGCGGGCGCAGCTCAAAGCTCTCAACATCTAAATAATAGAAAAAATTGGCTTTAGATGCCTCAAAGTGATAATAAACTACGATCTAGCTTGCAGTCGTTTTCGACAATGACGACACAGAACTCGACCAGCATTTTCGGCCTCTTTTGATGATTGATAAAAATCAATTTTATCTATGTCATCTTGCTTGCTCACTTTTGGATAAAGATTGCATCCATTAGGTATATGATATCTAGATTTGTAGTTGTTTCTGTTTTTTAACGCTCTGATTGGAGGACAATTACTATCTATTGAACTTAGCCTTGATGAAGATATCTGTTGAGTTTGCAATTGAGTATATAACCAGTTTGCCAATTGCCAAACACTATATATGGTCGAATTTTTTGGTGTATTAGCAGCTTTCTCTTCTAAAGCCTCTATCAGTTCAAGTACTTCTATTTGAGATACATATTGAACGTTTATGTACTTGGCAACTAGCTCATTCAAAATTTTCTCTACTTCGTCAGCCATTTTCGATTTGCCTGACAATTTAGTAGCTTCAATAAATTTTTCAAAAGAGTATAGATCAGGAAGGTATACCTTCTTAAGATTGTCTAAGTGTGGTCGTATTTTCTCTCTACGGTTTTCCAGATCCTTTATTTTCCAGAAAATATCACTACTGTCACTATTCTCATCTAAGATCTCAAGCAGCCGAGCGAGCAACCAATACTGAGAATCAATTTTATTCAGGTATTTTGCACTGTTTTCATTAAAGTTTATGCTTAACAAATAATCAGAATTACCATTTAAATTATCTAGACTCGAAAGCATATTCTTTACATGAAGCCACATATCTGAAGTGGCTCGATTTAAGAAATCTTCTGAATTCTGAAGATTTTCCCAGCAACTTAAAAATATATATTTAATAAGATCATTTGTAAGTTTATGAGGAAAAGCATTGGTTGCAAATAAACCCATGAAAACCCAAGAAATCGAAACTGATATTAATAATAAAAGAGTTTTTATGTAGTTGAGAAGATAATCTTTCCAAGATTGGAAGTGGATAGGTTCATCTGCAAGTTCAACGTCCGGCCTAGTATCTATTAATATCTGATATACTGTATTTCCATCTCCATAAATAGCAGCCTGTTGATTCCCAGTTCCAGCAGAGTTTCCGCTAATATGCTGGTTGATCCTTGACTGGGAATCTGGCGATTGCTGCTCAAATTTCGACGGATCTTGGCTCATGAACTCATCAAAAAAAACAAAAAATTACACAGAGCCTATGGGTGTAAAGAGCCAAGCAGATACTTTAGTAACCAAAGCGAACACTTTCTCGAAAATCCGCTTGCCAGTATCGACAGTTTTATCTACTTCTTCTAGGTTTTTTGTAACTCGCTCTAAATTCTTAGAGATCAGTTGCTTGTCCGGTTCATGCTCAGATGCTTCTATCTTAGCAAGTTCAGCATACTTAGCAGTTTTTTGTTTAACCTCCTCAGGCAATTCAGAGCCTAGAATCATTTTTTCAATATTTGAAAGAATTTCAATAACTTCAGATTGAGTGAGCTTATCACCAGCGGAAATTTGATTGTTGATCGATTGATTAATTGAGGTTCCGATAGCAGCTTGCTGTATGCCTCCCCCTGAATTTGATTGAGAAATTTTCCCAGAATTGTTAGACATGATACTTAACCTTCGCCTGCGGAAATTACTTAGATGGAATTAATATAACCTCTAAATTCACAACATTATTTTTCTCTTTCAACAAAAATAAGGGATTAATCCGTGAACACAATATTGTGAAAGGTGTTTGGTTATGTAACCAGCGTAAGAATCTGGCAAAATCAGCATGGTTCATTACAGCGCATCCCAATGATTCCCCTGCCGCCCTTGCCCGCCGTTCCCCCCATCCCCTCTGCCACCTGGAAACGCCCGATTGGACTCGGTTGGGACAAGCCCTACACCGTCCGTTACGCCAGCAATTTAGACGATGGCCCCTGGCACGGGATGCCCCTCGGCGGCTTTGGTGCCGGATGCATTGGCCGCTCCCCCAGAGGCGACTTCAACCTCTGGCATCTGGACGGTGGCGAACACGTCTTCCAATCGCGCCCCGCCTGCCAATTCAGCGTCTTTGAACAAGTCGGCAATGCCCCACCCCAAGCCTACGCCCTCTGCACCGAAGCCCCAGAAAACGGCAGCTTGGCCGCATGGCAGTGGTATCCAGCAAACAAGGGTGAAGGGGAAAGGGTGAAGGGTGAAGGGCAAGACTCACCCACCACTCACCACTCACCACTCACCACTGATCACTCCTCCCCATCCACCATCCACCATCCACCATCCACCTCTTCCACCGGCACCTACCACGCCCTTTACCCGCGCAGTTGGTTCGCTTACGAAAACGTATTTC
>JBBIQC010000574.1:0-4122 GCA_037442585.1 Oscillatoriales cyanobacterium bin_317 | reverse complement strand
GGGCCTTGGCCATCACGGCCTCGAAGGGCTTGCTGCGGTGGCTGATCTCCAGGATGCTGAGGCCGCTGCCCTCGAAGTCCAGCACAGCCTGTGCGGCCTGTTCGAACACTTCGCGCGGCAGGATGCAGGGACCGGCGCTGTAGTTGTGGACCTTGGTCTTGGTGGCGGTGAGCATGGGAGATGGCGTTGGTGCGCAAATGTAGCCCGCTCCCCCGGCCGCCGTAGTGCGATCGTCACTTCGGTGGCGCGTTCCAGGGCCGGTCGTTCCGGCGCAGGTCGCGGGCGTCGATGTCGCGCTGGAACACCCACCCGTCCTTGTCCCACACATAGGCGTCATAACTCAGGTCGGGGCCATAGAAGGCGAACTGCCCCTCGAGATCGGGGCGCATGGGGCTCAGGTGGTCGCATACGATGCGCGAAGCGGCCGCGTCCCAGCTCAGGCTCATGGTGGCCTGGAAGGAGTAGGCGAAGACCACCCGGTGCTGCTTCACCCTGCCCTCGCCGAAGAAGGGCGCGCCGAAGCGCGGTACGGCCCCGCGGAAGCTGAGCACCTCGATGACCTTGCGCGTTTCTATGGCGCTGTGTCCCTTCCAGCCCAGCAGGGTGTAGTAGGTCCTGCCGCCCTTGCGCACGGGGATCACCTGGTAATACAGGGCGCCGTACCAGTTGTCCGGCCCCAGTTCCACCAGCGCGGGGTTGGTGATGCGTTCGGTCATGTCCCGCAGTTCAAAGAGCACCCGCCTGCGAGGTTCCTGCACCACCAGGAGCCCTTCGAAGCGGTGGGTGCCATCGGTGCGGGGCACGTTCCAGGTCACCATGCGGAAGCGGGCATCGGGTGGGGAGAGGATGCTGAGCGGCACATCGGCGAAGGCGCAGGTGAATGCACTGTCGCTCTCCAGCACGGTGCGCAGGTCGTTCTTGAGCATCCCGCTCAAACTATCCCGCGCCGCATCGGTGATGGCCGCAGCCAAGGCTTCCACCCGCTGCTTCAGCTGAGGTCCGGGACCATCATGCCCCAGGCTTTCGCCCACCTGGGCCATGGCGCAAGTGGAGAGGCACAGCAGAAAAGACAACAGCGTGGTGCGCACAGGAGAAGGAACGCAGGATCCGTGCCCAAAGGTGTTACAAGTAAACGAGAGCGGGGGCAAGTGTCAAGACTCAAGACTCAAGTCACAAGTATCAAGTCTCAAGTGCCAAGGGACATTCGGCACGAACGCCCCAACCGCTCAACCCCTTCGGCCGCTGAAGCTCCTTGCTCCTCCGGAACGGCTTCGCCAAGGCGCAGTCAGCGTAAGCGGCTCAACCCTACAAATGCATGAACTCCTTCTTCGCCAGCAATTGTTCCTTGGTCTCGCGGTGGTCGGGGTCGTCCACGCAGCAGTCCACGGGACACACGGCGGCGCACTGGGGCTCGTCGTGGAAGCCCTGGCACTCGGTGCACTTGTCGGTGACGATGTAGAACACGTCCATCGCCTTGGGTGCCTGGGCGGCGTCGGCGTCCCAGGAATTGCCCATCGGGGTGGTCTGTGCGCCGTGCAGGTTGGTGCCATCGCTCAGGCGCCATTCCACGCCGCCCTCATAGATGGCGTTGTTGGGGCATTCGGGTTCACATGCACCGCAGTTGATGCATTCGTCGGTGATCATGATGGCCATGACGGTCGCTCTATTTTTGGGCTCCCTTCCGAAAGGGCGGGCAAATATACCGGCATGGAACACGGTGGGGCGGGAGTGGTTCACACGCTGGCGGAAGCCAGGGAGCGCGGGGTGTTCGAGCAGCTGGGCGTGCTCTTCAACGCGTTCGCAGCGCAGCAGCCGTGGAGTGGGCATGCCACCGGCCTCACCGAAGCGGAGTACACCGCCTTCGTGGGTACCATCGATCGGGCGGAGCAGCACAACGGCTGGTTCACGGCGGAGAACGTGCGGCACGCCTTGTACGGCCTGGCCCGCATGCTGCGGCCGGATGCCCTGGAACCCTGGTTGGGACGCTACCGCCGTGGCCCGGAGGACCTTCAGCACACCATCGGCCTGGTGCTGGCGGGCAACGTGCCGCTCGTGGGCTTCCACGACCTGCTCTGTGTGCTGCTGGCCGGTCACCGGGCACGTGTGAAGGTCTCCTCGCAGGACGCCGGCCTCACCACCGGGGTGGTGGCCTTGCTGCGGACCCTGGACCCGGCGTTGGGCGCGCGCATCGAGCTCGTGGATGGGCGTTTGGGTGAGATCGACGCTATCATCGCCACGGGCAGCGACAATACGGCCCGTTACTTCCATCACTACTTCGCCGGCATCCCCCGCATCGTGCGGCAGGGCCGGGTGAGCGTGGCCGTGCTGGACGGCACCGAGACCGCGGAGGAGCTGGCCGCGCTGGGCGAGGATGTGTTCCGCTACTTCGGCCTGGGCTGCCGCAATGTGGCCAAGCTGTACTTGCCGGCCGACTTCGATCTGGACCGCTTCTTCGCCGCCATCCTGCCCTGGCACGCGGTCATCCAGCATCACAAGTACGCCAACAACTACACCTACCACAAGGCCATCTGGCTCATGGACCGCATGCCCCTGCTGGAGAACGGCTTCCTGTTGGTGAAGGAGGACGAGGCCGCACTGGCCAGCCCCGTGGGGTCCATCTTCGTTCAGCGCTACACGGAAAGGGAAGCGGTGAAGGCCCTGTTGCAGGGTCAGGCCGGCCACATCCAATGCGTGGTGGGGCACCAGGGCCTGCTGGGTCCGGAGCTTCGCATGACCCCTTTCGGCGAGGCCCAATACCCGGGCCCGGAGGACTATGCGGATGGCGTGGATACGCTGGCGTTCCTGCTCTCCCTGCCTCAGGGCGTGAACTCGTAGCACCCCAGGTCGGCCTGTCCGTCGGCCGCGCGCAGGTTGCCATCCAGGTCGAAGAAGGCCTCCGGGGGGGCGCCCACCGTGGTGCCCTTGTTGATGGCGAGCGAGCTGCTCAGCAGGTGAAGGTCGCCCTCCGTGGGGGCCACAAAGCCGGGGTTCAGGTTGCGGAAAATGGTGGTCTGATCGGGGAAATTGGCCGCCGCGTTGGTGCGCTGGTCGGTGCGCAGGATGAAATTGAAGAACTTCCAATCCACCGGGGCCAGGCTGTTGGTGGCCACCTTGAACTCGTTGGTGATGTTGCCGTGGATGATGCCGTTGCGGAAGGTGCTGGGGAAGATCTCGCGCACCTGCACCACACCGGTGACGTCCTCGTAGGTGTTGGTGAGGATGAAGGAGGGGGTGTTCCGGATGTCCCAGGTCCAGAAGTTGCCGATGGTGGTGTGCTCGAAGGTGTATTGTCCACCGCCGGTGAGGGCCATGGCGTATTGGCCGCAATCGCCCACCAGCAGATTGGTGCTGCGAATGCGGAAGTTGCGGGAGAGAATGCCGGCCGCCGAGCAGTTGCGCACCTGCACGTTGTTCAGCACCAGTTCCGCCTCGCTCGTGGGGGCCGTTGGCAGGCCGGGCCAGGTCTCGCATTGGATGCCCACCAGGGCATTCCTCACCACCACGTTCACGAACCGGCTGCCCTCACCGGCCGGCCCATCGTTGATCCATATCCGCTCCCACTGGCCGGGCAGGTCGTTGTAGAGCGGCTCCAGCCGGTCGTGCCGGAAGGTGATGCGCTGGTCCACCGTGCCTTCCGCCAGGATGCGGCCATGGCGATATGCCCACAGACCTGCCCCACCGTGCATATACACGGTGACCCCCGGCTCGATGATGAGCGTGCTGCAGGAGTCGACCACGGCGTAACCAAAGATCACGTAAGGCTTGTCGTTCGGCCAGGTCACCGTTTCACAGACCGGGTTGCCACTGTCGTCCACACCCGCGATGATGCTGAACGGGGGCAGGCCCGGGATGTAGCGGTCCGGGCGGAAGAAGTGGGCATCGCGCCCCCAGGCCACCAGTTGCACCTGTTGCTCCCTGCCGTTGGTGTTGAAGAGGATGCGGTCCTCGATGATGAGCGGGTTCGCCACGTTGTTGGCGTCCAATGTGGCCTCCACGAACACGTAGATGCTGTCGCGGCCCTGGATCTCCACTTCACTGAAGCTCAGGCCCGAGGCACCGTCCACATTGATGCGGAAGGGGGACGGGCTGCCGCCTTCCAGGGCCACATCCACCCGCACCCCG
>JBBIQC010000573.1:0-4556 GCA_037442585.1 Oscillatoriales cyanobacterium bin_317 | reverse complement strand
ATAAGGTTCTCTTTATCCCTCATGACTTTTTGCATAGACTCCCTCTTCATGGGGCTGCTAAAAAAGATGGGAGCGGGAAACAATCTTTTATTCTTCAAAAGAATAAAATTGCTTATTTGCCTGCGTGGTCGGTTATTCCCAAAGAAGGTGTTTCACCCTCTGAAAATGCAGATATAAATATTGTATTTAAGAACTTTAAAAGTGAAACCTTCAATGAGATTAAAAATTGGCAATGGATAATGTGCGACTCTGCTTCAGCGGATGCTGTGATTAGCATAGATAAATCGCCGTTTATATTGTCATTAATATGTCATGGACGTGCAGACATTGTTAATCCTTTCAACTCAAGCCTATTGTTTATAGACCCACTATCGTATTTAAAACTGAGTGGTTCGCAGATGCAAGTAAAAGGAAGTAAAGTCTTTCTTGGGGCATGTGAGGCTGATCTTGTTCCTAACCTTTCATCACTGCCAGATGAACATTTGTCGTTTCCGGCATCCTTCCTTACGAAAGGTGCATCCGAAGTATGTGGAGCATTATGGATAGTTAAGGATGTGAAGGTGCTGGATTTATTGCGGGAAATTAAAGATACTATCAAGGATGTGAAGGTGCTGGATTTATTGGATGTTTTAAATAGCTGGCAAAATAATTATATTTCTGGTAATACTCAAGATTTATTTTGGTCCCTTTCATATAGGGTATTTGCTATTCCCAAGGGTGACGAATGATTACACAGCACAAGTGTATTAGGATTGTCGGAACCAGTTCTGATTGCGATGACTGTCCTCTTAAAGAGAATGGAATAGTATATTGCGAAGAATTCGTTGGAATATTAAAAAAGCTGTACCGTGTCAAAAGAATCGCAGGTCTACAGGAAATGGATAAAGAAAATATAATTAATGCAACAGCTGAGTCTGTAGTTTTTGATTTTAAAGCTTTTATTAAAGACGGCGGCAAGAATGGTTCTAAATTTGAGTCTATGATTTATCGCAGGTTTATTCTTCGACGGGCTGACTATTTTAAGAAAGAATATAGGTTCGGAATAAAAGATGTTCCGCGTTCAAAAAAACAAGAAAAGGAAGATGAACAACAAAAAACAAGTAATGACTTAGAAGATATTAATTTTATATATCCTGAAAAAGATAATGCTCAAGATGATGATTTTACTAAACAAACAGAAATTAGTAGCGACGCAGAAGAAGAGAAAATAATTATAACTGAATATGACGAGACCACGGATAATAGACCTGATAAAACAATTAGTACTTCAGATAGGATATATGAGAAACAAATAATCCATTTATTGGATATTTTGTATAAAGAATTTATAGAAAAGACATTGCAATTAAAAAAAGAATTGAATGCATGTAAAAAAAAGAATGAAATTCAAAGCATAAAGAGCGCTATAAGGAAAATAGAGACTGAGAAAGAAGCTGTAAAGTTTTTCATTGACTATTACCATATGGAAAAAAAGGGACTACACAAAGAGGATGACAAAGCAAAGTCTATAAATATGGAACCGAACACATTTATTATAAAGAAAAGAAGGTATCGTGAAGTCCTGCTGCGTCTATTGCAGGAAAAGGAATTACTATGAACCCTTTTATGGTAGGAGAAATTATTGATAGCGCAAAAGTTTCGAGAGTTGAGCCATCAGGATTATGGCATTTAGAAATAAACGGACAGACTGCTCGGTTATCAAGCCAATATCGTATAAGCAGAGCAATTAGAAGAGTTGGAGATACAGTCAATCAACTTATTGTGATAAATTCAAATCCATTACAGGTGGCTGAATGCAATTATGAGAATGAACTGTTGAACTACTACTATGATAGTTCATATTCAGGTCTTAGTCCAATAATAAAAAATTGGGAATACTGGTATCAACGATGGTCAGATGAATATAGAACTAACTCTTGTAATTACTCTATTAGCATTGAATATACTTTTGGTAATTTTAGTAATTTAGATATTTACTTATTAAAGAGCACAAAATATCTCTTACCTATCGCGGGCATGAAAAGTGTGGATAATCTTGAAGGAAAACCGATTTTTTATCCTGCTTCACCCTATAGTAAAATGAATTTAACAGCAATGTATCACAGCGTCACAAAAAAAGATGAGTGTTCTTGCAAATTCCCTATTTTTTATAATATAAAAGCGAGAGATAATAATAATAATACTAACATTAATTTTGTCATTGTGCTTTATCCTTTTATAATCCCTTTTAAATGGCATTTTGGGATATGGAAGCATGTGCTTGGTCTTTTGAGCGACACTTATCCTGCAGAACAAAACGGTCAGGCGTGGGTTGATCTGACAGGCTTAAATAATACAGAACAATTAGGTAATATTTTCAGACAGTGTCAAACAAAACAACATAGCTCAGATTGCGATCATATGCATTGCATAAAATACAATCTTTTTAGTTCTGTGCATAATTTTAATTCTATAAAAACTTACTGTTCAAAATATCTCGAAGAATTTGTCACTTGTTTCGAACAGGCAACGACTTTATCAATAGAAGTAGGACAAGTTTACAAAGATTGTGCAGCATTAAATATAGCCGGAACGAAGGCAATAAATGGGAATGGAAATATAAAGGAGCATTTTTTATTATCAGGCGTTTGTTATAAATGGGGTTCTGATGCCTTTGTACATGTAAACCCGGTAACTCTATACAGAGAGAGAACCCCAACAACGGCTTTGCTCGGAAACCGTGTAACAAAAAATCTTTTTTCAGGAAATATAATAAATATTAGCAAGAAATAACTTATGAATAACGATATTATCAACATAATAGTGGACTGGGGCAGGATTCATTTACTCAACCCTGAAGATTCCCGTAGATTAGTAAAAATTGAAGAGGAATTCAAAACTCTGTCATCGATTTGTGACTTAAAAATTTTATTGAGTTCAGAGATAACTAATATCGGAGCTGACATTTTCAGAAGCCAACAAATTCTTAGTTTGCCAGAGCTAATAGCCGCAGATGATTCACAACAAGTTTGGTATGAGGCAATACAGGCATTTCATTCGTTTGATATTTTAAATTATATTCTTGAGGCATTTAATTCTATGTCTGCTTTAGAAGATTATAAAAATGAATTTAATTCCCTTGATAGTTTAATGTCTAAAATTTTAGATTGGCTTTATCTCTCAGATTTTTCGTCCCTCAGGCTCACTGTATTAAATAAATTCAGAAATGAGCGACTTGAAACTATACCCGAGAATAAGAGGTTTTTATATCCATGGTACGAATTATCATCAGAGTATAGAGATACAACCATTGATATGTTGATTGAGCATTACAGTGTCCTTTTTTCTGATGCGGCAATAAACAAATTGCCTGAAGATATCAAAGAACATTACTTTGAAATACGCAGTGAACTTGAGACTGACAAAGAATTGCTTGCTGAAATCAAAAAATGCTATTTGCTCGACAAGGCGATTGAAAATACTCTATCTGTTAGAAGCGCACTATTGTTATGGCGAGTAAGCGAAGCTGGAGCCGCTAATTTCGGCGTTTCTAACAATGTTTTATCTAAGGGGCTTATTAGGAGCAGCATTTATACGCTTGATAATGTTAATAATGAACTTCCAAACTTGCTGGAGACAATGTTCCTTGCCGCATTCTGTGGGCCAATACTTGAAGACAGCATTAAAATAAAAATCCTTAAGTTTATCGAAGACCTACTGATTAAATCAGAACCAACAGCTATCCTTTTGCATACAGATACTTCAATGCCTACACATCCAGTATTAAATACTCTGATATTTCTAACAAGACGACGACTTGATTATCAATTTCAGGAAGATAATATTATTTCTAATTTAAGGGCATGGTACAACTCGGAAATAAATGATGATATTCTTGTTAAAAAAGCCTTTACTAAATGGATAGAGATGCTAACTAAGGCTGCAGACAGTTTGCAAGAAACCACTGAGGATATTACTGAACATGACTTTCAACTGAAGGTATTGACGCTAACTAAAAGAATAAGAGAAAGCTCTTATCAGATTGTACCGGTGGCTATTACAGCACCGCTACAATCAGTTATGGGCGAACAAGATGAGGATATCACGCAGATAACAAAAAATTTCCCTCAAGGACTTTTCTTCGACATGCAGCCTGATGCAAATAACGAATACAGATTATTGCCTCAAACGAATCATCCTTCAGTTGCCAGCATCAGCGATTATGCCGACATTTTTAATTTTATCGAAGGGGAAGCTAATGTATACGGTTCGGCATACGGAATAAAGAGTGATAGCAATATCGAAGAAAAAAAATCTACAGCATTGATAACCAATCCTTTGGGTTTTTTATCAATAAACATAAACTCAGGCTATGAGTATATTGTTATTGCTATTTCCGGAAACATGGATGACTGCCAAAGAGCAGGAAATGCAATAATGGCGTCAGATCATAAGACACTTGAATCACTTCAGACTGTTGTTTATTTGATTTTTAAGCTAACCAAATAAATGACTATCATCCCCATCCATCTCACCTTCCTTGAACCCTACCGAATGGTAAGGAAAGACGAGGAAAA
>JBBIQC010000572.1:0-3779 GCA_037442585.1 Oscillatoriales cyanobacterium bin_317 | reverse complement strand
TCATGGGATTCCTGGAGACGCGTGCGTTGGACCATGAGCGGATCTTCATGCTCTCCTGCAATGAGGGGGCGCTTCCACCTGCCCAGACCCACCGGAGTTTCATACCGTACGACATTCGCCGCGTGCTGGGGCTTCCATTGCCAGTGCATGGCGACCGGGTGAACGCATATCACTTCTACCGGGCCGTGCAACGGAGCGGTCATGTGACGCTTCTCCATCACGAAGGATCGGGGGACGATACGGCCGAACCTTCGCGGTACCTGGCCCAGTGGCGGACGGACACGGGTGGAAAAAGCCCTGCAGTGTGGCAACTGGCCACCTATCTGCCCCGGCAAATGCCGGGATCATCTGCGGAGATGAGGATCCGGAAGACTCCTGCCGTGATGTGCATGCTGGAAAGATGCCTGGAGCAGGGGCTCTCCCCCAGCGCGATCAACACCTATCTGGCCTGTCCGATGGACCACTTCCTCACACATGTGTGGGCCAGGCCCCCCAAGGAGCCCATCGGCACGCGCATCCCACCGGATGCCTTGGGGACCGCAGTGCATGCGGTTTACGATGGCATTTACCGCCCGTTCAAGGACCAACGGATCCCCGCTCCAGCCCTGCGCATCGACCGTGAGCAAGTTCAAGCCTTGCTCATCGAAGAATTGGCCGCCATGGGACTGGGCTTGGAACTCGATCGAGGAGAACCACTACTGCAGGTCGGCATGGCGGCTGCTGCCATTCACCGCGATCTGGTCCAGGAGAGCGAGGCGATCGGCGCTGATGGCGTGGACATCCTGTTGGACGTGGAAATGAAATTGAACGGGGTGCTTGAAGTGGACGGAAGGAAGGTTCCCCTGAAAGGCCTTGCCGATCGTGTGGTGGAGCGTCAGGGGACCATCCATGTGCTGGACCTGAAGACCGGCTCGGTCGACCCGAATAAACTCGAGCTCCTCGGGGAGGATGGTGCGCTGAACAAGGATCACCCCATGGCCGTGCAACTGGCCGTGTATGCACTCATGGTGCTCCAGCAGAATAGTTCCATCAGCGGGATCAGGGCGGGGATCATCCCTCTTCGTAGACCCAGCCAGGCGATGGACTCATTTCTTCGCGTGCAGGGGTCGGATTTCTTCACCCGGGAACATGCCGTGATCGTGGAGGATGCACTGCGCGATGTGATCCGCGAGATGCTGGACCCGGAACGACCGATCGTCCACTGCACGGAAGCCAGGTACTGCCGGGCCTGCCTCGCTTGAAAAACAAAAAGGGGAGCGCAGTGCGCTCCCCTTTCAGTTCTCGTGATGAATGCTCAGCGGTAAACCACCTTGTGAACACTCGTCTCTCCGCCGCGGCTGATCTTCAGGTAGTAGATGCCGTTGCTCATGGAGGTCAGGTCCATTTCCTTGCGGTAGGTGCCTTGGAAATCGCGCAGTTGGTCACCGAACACCCGCTGACCGAGCGAATTGAGCAACTCGATGCGGACATCACCCGGCTCCCCAGCGACGAATGAAAAGGTGAATCGGCCATCGTTCGGGTTGGGTTGGATCGTCAGTGTGCTATCCAGCGATGCAGGCGCGGCCAGGCTCTTGTAGATCGCACCGGTCTGGTCCACACCGCCCAGGGAGACATAAAAATCCCCATTGTTGGCCACCTCGCGGGTCCAGGCATCATTCACCAAGTGGAACTCACCGGCGCCCGTGACCGGGATGGTGGCGATGGTGTATTCCTTGCCGGCCTCCCAGGCATTGGTCTGCCCAATGCGGCTGAAGCCGAAACCTGCATATACCTGATAGAAATAGGTGCCGGCATCATGCACGCCACCGCTGCGCATGACAGGCATGTAGTTCGCCGCAGCCCCTTCCTGCACAGGCTCACCCAGGGAGGCATTGCTGCTCTTGTCCCAACGGATCGTGAACACCAGCGAGGAGAAGATGCCGGAGAAGTCAGCTTGGGGGCGCACCTTCACCTCCAACTGCCCGTCCGCATTGTGGAAGAGACCAATATCCACCCGGCTTTGAGCGAAGGAGGATGCAGTGACCAAGAGGAGGGCCACCAGCGTGTTCAGGAGTCTGCGAGTATTCATTTGACCCGGGGTGTTATTGGGGCAGTTGTTCGTTGCGTTCTGCTTGCGGGGTGGAGCCACCGATGGACCGAAGGATGATATCCCTGTCATTGCCCGTACCGTGATACTTGATACGGCCGTCCAGGTTCACATCCTCGACCGCATACCCCGTGACGATGCCCGTTGGGACGATCCCTCCGATGGCACCTAGCACTGGATCACGGTCGTTGTTCGCTCCCATGTACTTCAATCCAGCGTCCAAATTAGTGTTACCTGCCCAAAGAAGCAAGGGCGCCGCCCCCCCCTTACGAGCCTCGGTGCCAAAGCAGGGGGTGGTGGGCAGGGTCAAGTCCATAACGAGATCGGTCGTTTGAAAGGAGAGCGGCGTTGCTGACATGACACCCAAATGGTTCCGATGCCTTAGGGCAACGTAAGCCGCCGGCAGGTCCACTTGGATCTGAAGTGCCCCACCTGTCTGGGCATCCACCACGGATCCGTTCCGCTTGATCAGCCCGCAGGTGGAACCCACGACCAGGGTACTGTCCCTCCGGTCACGCAATTCCACCAGCACCCAATCCACGATCGCCTCAGGACCGGTCACGGTGAGCAAGGGCGCTGCCAGGGTCGTACTTGCTCCGCCCACCAAGGGGAAGCCCAAGGCGGTATAGGGCTCGACCAGCGGGATCGATCCGTTGGCCCGCAGATCATCACGCATAATGCCAGTGGTCGCATCAAAAGGGCCATCCAGCATGGCCTTGATCTGCAAGGTCAGCGGTCGAGCACAGCCCCATTTGATGGGGGCCGTTGATGCAAATAGTTGTGCCGTGCTCCCCAGCGTGGCAGAGGCTCCGATCATACCCGCATTTACCAGGAACTGGGCGCCATTGGGGTGATCGAACCTCCAACAGGACAGCAGTTGGGGGTTTTCCACACCTTCCAAATGAACATCCATACCCTGTAGGATCTCCGGAGAAGTACGTGCAACCGACCAGATCCGGAACTCATCCAACGTTCCCTTGAACCTGCCGCTGCCCGGCCCACGTCCCAAGTGGGTCAATTGCAAGGGACCGAAGAAGGGGATCGACACCGCGCCCTGGTCCTCCACACCATTGATGTAAGCGCGCAGCAACGAACCTTCCCGCGTAACCGCCACGTGTGTCATTGTAGCTGACGGAATAGAAATGCTGCCTGAAAGCAACATGCCCCCCTTGGCCAGCCTGAGATGGCCACCCATGAGATCCATCGAGACGTCCAGCAAGTCCCCGCAGATCACATCGGAGGCGGAAGGCGCTTGGGCCGGGTTTACCCAGAACTCCAGTGTGAAGTCCCCCGTCAGGGTTTGTGCAGGCAGTGTAACGACATCGTCAAGGCCATCGAAGTAGAGGGCCTGGCCACATTGGGTGCAAGACCCGGCGTTGGTGTATTGAGCCGTGAGCGTTGCACCGGTCTCGGGTATCGTCACATCGTGGATCGGGGGCGCCCCATCACTCCACTGAGCGAACACATAGAGCGTATCAGAAGCGCAAAGCTGGAACTGCGCTGGGGCCACCAGTACCTGCCCACCTATCACTTCGTCCAGCACATAGGGGGTCTCCACGGGCTGGCCATTGATGACGATGAGCAATCCCGGAGGCTCGGAATTGATCACCAGATCGGCCTTATCCGGGTAAACGCTCACGGATACCTCGTCCGTCAGGCCATCCTGATCGGTAACGGTCAATGTGACGGTATA
>JBBIQC010000571.1:0-4241 GCA_037442585.1 Oscillatoriales cyanobacterium bin_317 | reverse complement strand
TTCCATCACTGGCTGAAAGAGAAAAAGTAGTGTCTCCCACTATATTTTTTCCTAAAATTCCAGTAGGTGAAATCCAAACTCCAGCGCTTCCTGTTCCTAAAATCTTAATTGCCCCGCTTGCTCCAAAAGTATAATCCGCTAAAATTTGTTTGGTATAGGTGTCTAATTTAGTATTGATTACATCTTTGATAAGATTTCCACTTGTATCTAAACCCGTTAAAGCTCTTGAGCCACCAGTTATTGCTGTCTCTGCCTCATTTTTATTGATATCTTCCAACTTCTCCGGAGTGTATAAAATCTCCTCGTAATTAAGAAGACGGGGGAATTTAATATCCTTTTTTACTTCGTTCTCATAAACTTTGACTTTTTCTTTTGCCATAATTAGTATTCCTCTCGCATATCAAAATAAGTTGCTATTGAGAGGATTTCTGGCGAATCGTTGCTCGAGGGCGCCAGCTCAATCCTCACCTCATAAATCTCTCCGTCCTCTCCGACATTGAAAATCGCTTCTGTCTCCCCTGCTGTATTAAAAGTTTCTGAACCATCTCCCAATTTAGCTGCTACCCAATCTCCTTTCTTATTAAGCCTAAATTTCGCTTTTACTGAACAGCCAGTCGGCAGGGGTAACATCGTTAATTTAATATTATGAAAGGTTTTTTTAATTGAAGCCTGCCCGCCATCAAAATCCAAACTTTCAAAAATGGCCGATGCCTTATTGGCTGTATCTACCACATCAACTCCGTAAGAAGTTCCAGATTTCCAAGAAGCCAATAAATCAGTTCCAATCATCTTTATTGCCCCTATCTCATCTATCGTCGCTGGCGTTAAAATATAATCCAAATTCAAGGCAAAAACTCTATTCTTGGCCGTTCTACCATAGGAATAAATCCCGTTTTGAACGCTTGATCCATAAACTCCGAATAAAGCCAGATTCCCCTTGGTAGTTACTCCTCCGGGATTTACTTGTCCTCCACCTGGAAAAGCAGTGATTGGTAATTGATGAACTAAATCCGAAAAAAATATCTCTCCGTTCAACCCTGCTTGAGCAATTATTATTTCCGATATTAAAAGGGCGTTAATTCCTTTGGTTGGGATTCTTTTTCTTTTTCTCCAAGCCATCAATAAAGTATTCCAAGCCCACAAATATCCTTCTTCAGCATTATCTTCTTTTACTGAACCAATAATAAGATCTTCGTCGGTCGCAATTAAACTCTTTGTTATGTTGCCAGGAATTATTTTTACTGCCTCGCCCGTGTAAGTATGAGTATAATCTACCATTGCCAGTTTATCTTTGTTACAGGTAAATAAATCTCCCTGTTTTCCCGCTCCGACAACCATCGAATGCCAATCGGCGCTTGTTAAAGTTGCTGCCACTGTGCTGACATCTGTCCAATCAGCCAATCCTGGTATTGGTTTCCTTTTCAATTTTGTATCAGTTGCCCAATAAAGATAGCTGTTGGCACCAGTAAGATTGCCCTTCCATTCTTCTGCTCCTTTGATTTTCCCGTCGGGATCAGTATAAACCAAGCTCCAAACTCCAGCCGATGTTCTTTTGTAAATTTTACCTGTATCCCCAAAATGATAAGAGTTCCCATCAGAGCAAGGCACCATAAAAAGGATCAAATCTATCACCGTCGTTTCCGATTCTTTTTTCATTGCTTGCTGACAGGATAGAGAATCTAACTTTTTATGAATATTACATCCCCGAAGGAATTTACCACTTCCTTTTATCCCTCGTGTTTCCTCATCGGAAACCCCTCCCCTCCAGCTCTTGATTAAATATATTTGCATATTGCTATAATAATTTTGTTTTTCTCTTTTTGGGCATATTTAATATTTATCGTGATAAACATCGCCTTGTTTGGAATATTTATCTGTATAAAATGGCGGAACTTTTATTCTTACTATCCCCTTTCCAATATCTTGAATTAAAACTTTTATCTTTGAAACAATAGCCACCACCCCACTTCCTGCATCACTGACAAATTTTCGCAATATTACTTTCACTGCGTCCACTCCTGCTCCTACATCTTGCACTGATACTTTTGCTTTTATGAGTTTAATAATATCTGTTCCTGAACCCGTATCTGAAATTAGGGCTTTTATTTTTGACGCAATAGTTTCTATCCCCTGCCCGACATCAGAAATTGCCTTAAATAGTTTCACAATTATTGTCTCCACTCCCGTTCCCGTGTCTGACACTTTTAATTTATTCGTAATGAGAGCGATTGAATCCTGCCCTGTTCCCGTGTCGCCAATAAAAATCTTTCTTAAAATAGATATTAAATCTGTGCCCTGTCCTGTATTCGTCACTTTTATTGTTGGTTTTGCTGAAACTTGGTCTGCCCCTACCCCGCTATCTGCCAAACTTTTGAATTGTTTTACTATTATCATCTCTACTCCTGAACCAGAATCGGAAACTGATTTTAGGGTTAGCGCAGGTTCTTCGGCAATATGGTCAAAATAAGCAGATTGCCCTGACTCTATCCATTCTCTAAACCTGATATTGTTTACATTCCCAGATGTATAATTACCCTGCCAAGCAGTCCAAGAACCCCCATCAACTCTGGCTCTGTGCTGGGTTGAAGTGTATTCATATTCCACTAAATACCAAGTATTAGCAGATAAACCTGTCGCAACATCAGCAGTATTATTTCCAGCACCATCCTCAATCTGTATTTTATCTCCCCAAAAGCGACCCCCGTGTCTGTAAGTAGTATTAAGTCTGAAGCCAAATTCAAGAGAGTAACCTGGTCCTAATGTTATACTCGTTTTTCTAATATAAAAACTTGTTTTCCCAGTAGCGATTTCTGTGCCTGTTTTAGAAATTTCTGCCCCACCAGCTGCCCCAACAAGTTGCACTGCTTTTGCCCCTTCTTTGACTACACTTCCTTGAACATCAAAATCAACACTCCCCGACCAACCACCTTGTCCATTTAAATCTCCATCAGTGTAGCTGTTAAAATTATCTGTGAAAATTGTTGCCATATTATTTATTCGCTATTTTCCAAAGGAAATATAAACCTAAAATTATTAAAGGCAAAACAACCCAAAACTCGGGATGAATCCTATCAAAAATTTTCAAGAACCTTCCCCTCATAAGCCAGAACGAACCAAAGCCAGCCCGCCTTAGCTCAAAGTTAATTCTACGCTCAATTCCCAAATTTGACCTGAAGTTTTTGTCCCTTGAGCACTTACCTTCCTTAAAATATCCTTCAGGGCAGTTGCCCCATTTCTAACAATAAATTCTTGCCAAGCATAGTTGGCATCAGCCCCTCCATACTCTGATTTCCAAGTAGCTTTTTGGCCTGTTCCATAAGTCGGAAAGCCTGCCACCATTCCTTTATAGGTTTTGTTCGCTCCCTGTAAATCGGTTTGAGTGGCTGCTTCGGCTGCAGTTGAATCTCCTACCCCTGTCTGGGCATTAGTATTGTCATATTTCGTTCCCGAAGCAGAACAAATCAAGGTGAAAAGCTCGTTAATCCCTTCGTTCAGCATCAAATTCCCGTGAAACATCCTTCTTAAAGCCCTAAACAATTCTTTTATTCCTGTCCAGCTAAAAAGATTTATTCCCTCAAGTTTCTTTGCCAAAGTCGGAAAGAAAGTTCCTTCTCTCAAAGCAATCGCTACTCCTTGTATCCCACCCTGAATTGTGGTGAATTGTGGCACACCGAATAGTTTTATTGCTTCTTCTTTGGAATAAATCTTGCCTGCCCTTCTGTCTTCTTCCGAAGCCCATCTTCTAATTCTCCAAACCGCTCTTTCCCAAGCCCTTTCTGAAATCAAAACCTTCGGGATAATACCAATTTTCTCTGTCCCTATTCCTTTTTCTTGTAGTTCTTTATTCATACTCTTTTAAGATTTTAGCAATGGCTGTTTCGCTCAAACCCAAATCTTCCAGTTTTTTCTTTGCTGGTTCAAGGAATTTCTGCGTCTTCGCCTTTATCTCTTCCTCGCCCAAGCCCAGAGATTCCATTTGCTTTCTGGCATCTTCTAAACTAACTTCGTGATAAGCCCCTAAAGTAGGGTCAAAAACCGAAATCGTTTCAATTTCTTTTTTGTTCTGAATAGCCATATCTTTAGTTTTTATTTAATTATTTTGCCGACCTTTTTAATGGCTCTTCCGAGCCAACCCCTGCTCTCCTCTAAAATAGGCACAAGGAAACCCGAAGAGCAGGATTGAGTCAGAAGAAACTAAACTTTAGCAAACAGCTCCACTCCGAATTTTCTCCTCTCGTCTG
>JBBIQC010000570.1:0-2107 GCA_037442585.1 Oscillatoriales cyanobacterium bin_317 | reverse complement strand
AATTCAGACCACATTCAATGTTCCTATTGAAAAAGTTAAAGAACTCAGTCCGGGACATGCTTTAATCATTAAGAAAGATGGCCACTTTGGAGAATATGAAATTAATAAACCGGGAGTAAAAACACCTTGTTCTTTTGAACGTATTTATTTTTCACGCGGGAGTGATGCTGATATTTATCGTGAACGACAGCAACTTGGACAGCAATTATGCCCGGCTGTATTGAAAGCAGTGGACTATGATCTTGAAAACACTGTATTTTCTTATATCCCCAACACAGCTGAAGTGGCTTTTGGAGGCTTTATTGAGGGATTACATCATTATAATAACACTGTTAAACGCCACAAGATATTGCAAATGGGAAGCAAAGTAAGCGACCCTGAATTAAGTAAAATTTTATCTATTCATCCCCGCATAGAGAAAATTGCAATCAAAGATGCAAAGTTGAGAACCTTTATTACCAATGATTCGCAACGAGACGAAATGGTTGCTCACGTTTATGATACCACTTATGGGGTTGTAAAAAAGGGGAAAGACAACTTGGTAATTCTGGATGATTCTATTGTACGAGGAACCACGTTAAAGCAAAGTATATTAAGAATTTTAGATCGTTTAGGGCCGAAGAAAATTGTGATCGTTTCTTCTGCTCCGCAAATCCGTTATCCCGACTGTTATGGTATTGATATGGCCAAACTTGGCGATTTTATTGCATTTCAGGCAGCAGTTCAATTATTAAAAGATTCATTCAAAGAAAATCTTTTGGATGAACTCTACGAAAAAGCAAAAGCGCAGGAAACGCTCCCCAAAGAACAGATAGTAAATGTGGTAAAAGAAATTTACGAGCCTTTTTCTGCGGAGCAGATCTCTCAAAAGATAGCTGAATTATTACGTCCTCCAGATATAAATGCAGAAGTAGGAATCATTTACCAATCTATCGAAGGATTACACAATGCCTGCCCGAATAACAAAGGAGACTGGTATTTTACCGGAAACTATCCAACTGCGGGAGGAAATAAAGTTGTTAATAAAGCATTCATCTACTTTATGGAAGGGAAAAATATCAGAGCCTATTAATTGTGTCGATAAGCAGTCGCGGTTAGCTATTCTACAGTAACCGATTTAGCAAGATTACGCGGCTGATCTACATTACAGCCCCTCATAACAGCTATATGATAAGACAATAGTTGCAAAGGTACTACAGAGATCAAAGGAACAAGAATTTCATCTGTTTCCGGAATTTCAATTGTATAGTCAGCCATTTTTTTAACCTGAGTATCACCTTCCGTTACAATAGCAATTATTTTTCCTTTACGGGCTTTTACTTCCTGAATATTGCTTACCACTTTTTCATAAGACAGACCTTTTGTTGCAATTACAAACACTGGCATTTCCTCGTCAATTAATGCAATTGGACCATGTTTCATTTCCGCAGCCGGATAACCTTCTGCATGAATATAGGAGATCTCTTTCAACTTTAGAGCACCTTCCAACGCAACAGGGAAAGTGTATCCACGTCCTAAATACAAAGCATTTGTAGCATTTTTATAAATATCTGCGATGAATTTTATTTTTTCGTTAATCTTCAGCACTTTTTCAACTTTTGAAGGAATTGCCTCAAGTTCACTGATGAGCTGATGGAAGCGTGATGATGATATTGTTCCTTTTCTAAACGCAACACGCAATGCCATTAGTGTAAGTACAGTTACTTGTGCTGTAAAAGCCTTTGTTGAAGCTACTCCTATTTCCGGGCCGGCATGTGTGTATGAACCTGCATGAGTTGCGCGAGCTATGGAAGAACCAACAACATTGCAAATTCCAATGATTGTAGCTCCTTTTGATTTCGCCAATTCAATGGCTGCCAATGTGTCTGCAGTTTCACCTGATTGAGAAATAGCAATTACAACATCATTTTCATAAACAATAGGATTACGGTAACGGAACTCCGAAGCATACTCGACCTCCACCGGAATACGGGCAAGATCTTCAAATAAATATTCTCCAACTAATCCTGCATGCCAGGAAGTGCCGCAGGCAATAAAAATAATTCGTTTGGCATTAATAAATTTTTGTTCATATTCTGTAATACCACCAAGATTCACTACGCCTTTT
>JBBIQC010000569.1:0-4807 GCA_037442585.1 Oscillatoriales cyanobacterium bin_317 | reverse complement strand
TTTTTGGATAACTCGTTTAAAATTTCCAGTTGGTAAATTGTTCCTTTGTGCATTCCAAGATATTCGAGAACACTGCCTGTTCCAGGATACGCTCCCCTGTTTACCCACGTTTCGGCTAGGACTTTGTTTAACCATTTTATTTTTGAACTCCAATCCTCTTCTGATTTGCCTTCTGCCTGAACTATCCGAGCTGTTACGATAATCGCTTCTAGGGCGACCACTGCCTGATCATCGTTCATTTGCTCTGATACGTAGGAAAATCGCTCTCGAAGACCGCTTGGTAATTTGCAGATGATACTTGATGGATCATACCCTTTCTCTATGTATTCCTGATAAGGAATCAGTGCGGACTGTTTTGGATAGTCTATGCTTATAGCGCGGGACCAAATCGGGTAGTCTTCGGGATACCTAGTAGTTTTAGGAAAAAAGAGTTGACTTCCCTTCTTGGCGACTCGTGCTACTCCAATTAGTAGGCGATCTCCAGCTTCCTCAGCCAAAGGGTTTCCGTGATTTGCGTAGAAAAAAACAAGTGACTTCTTTTCTTCTATCGCTTTGAAGTATTCATTGAGTCTATCAAGTTGTTTTTCTGGATTGCTTTCCCAAGTAATGCCTTTCTCTGATGAAAACATTCGACCATAAGGTCGGGCGCAGAACGAGTAGGGCTCAAGGTCTTCATCAAAATTTGGGAGTCTTCGCCAATCTAATGGATCAGTGTGTATTATTCTTGAAGGGGTAGCAGAAAAAAGAGATATCTCGCCTGAGCATGGAGGCTCATAATTCTTTATTAAGGAGAAGTGTTTCCCAGCATTTTCTTTCTCAATTGAATCACTTCGGGTATCTCGAATGTAATCATGAACCATGCAAGAGGTGTTTGATAAGGGGTCTTTGCAGATGCAGCCGTTCCAACAGTTGTCGTGCCAGGCAAGTCGCGCTGATATGTGAGTGGTCATATCTTTTACCAGCCTATAGACATTTTAGTTGCTAACTATTTCTTATTTTTTATGTATCTGGGATATTTCTGCGCGAAAGCTTTATTATTGGATTAGGGTCTGATAGTTCAGTTTGAATGCTGGACAAATTTTAAACACTAAACAGAATACTATGCAGTGTTAATCAACTATTGAATGAGGCGGTGTTGGATGTCGCTTAGAAATGCGGGTGTCACTGGTTTAAGTTTTGAGGGTCGTGGTGAGCGTATCGCTCGTGGGTTTTATGTTCCTGTTTTAAAGCAGTCTGTGGCTTATGACCGGGCTACTGGATACTTTTCGGTTGATTCGCTGGTTCATGCTGCCAGTGGCGACGTCTCCCGCGATCCACTTTTTTTGTGACACGGCGTGCGCGGCATTAATAACTATCCAATTTGGTCCTGTGCTACTTCTTGAACCTTCCAGTTCTCATCAACCCATAACCCCAAAAGAGCCCCTTTGAATATCCACGAGCGAATCGTCCTAAGTGATCTTTGAACTTGCTCGAGCTGGATGCCTTTGTCAACCGGATTTCCAGCACAATCATGATGTGCAACAACTGCCAAGTGCAGAGATCCATGTTTCTCCTGTGAAATCTTCAGCCTTTCCCTGATAGAGTCCAGCTTGATATCGCTTTTAGCTTCAGCAATAATCCTTGCAGGTGCTGGCTCAGTAATGACATCAACATAATCAACTCCAAACTTGCTTTTCAAGTATTCAATTACGGGCAGCTGCGTTCTTCCATCAATACAGTTAATGGCTGTCGCAAATTTTACGCTAACCGTTTTAACCATGATAACCTATAGAAGCCGAAGTGAATATATTGTTTTCCATTTGGCTTTTACCTTCCTGCGAAGGAAGTGTGCTTTCTATTCTTTTCCAAAAGGTTAACTGGGTTCAAATCGTTTCTCGGTTGCAATATTTCGAAGACATTTTCATAGAGCGTGAGGGACTTGATGTTTTCTAGTATGAGGTCTGCCCGGCCGAAGTCATTGTCGCTTGTTTTCCCGTTTGGGATGGCTATTACTTTCATACCAGCATCTTTCGCGGCGATAACGCCTTTTTCAGCATCTTCGATGGCGACGCATTCTTTGGGGTCTGCTTGCAGTCTCTTTGCGGCTAATAGAAATCCGTCTGGCGCTGGTTTCTCTCTCTTGACATCTTCAGCCGTGATGACTGTCGAAAAGTGCTTCTCGAGATCAGTGGATTTTAGTATGGTGTGTACGAACTCTCGGCTGGAAGACGAAACTAAACCAAGCTTATAGGTTTTTGACAGCTCAGCTATAGTCTCCTTTGCGCCGCTTATTAGGGGGATATTTGTTTTCAAGAATTCAAGGTATATCTTGTTTCTAGAAGCTCTGTATTTCTTTATATCTACTGCAATATTTTTTCCTTTAATGAAATCAACAATGCCTTTTCCTTTCCTAGTCCAATTATCATAGTAATCCTGCTCGTCAAAATTTACTCCTTGATCAGCTAAAGCAAGCATTACCGACTTTGCCATAATTGGTTCAGTGTCAACCAGAATTCCATCCATGTCGAAGAGCAGACTTATTGTTATTTCCTAATGCCTCCAGCAACATACCTAATCTCACCCGTAATTTAATTTTTTGCTTAAGCACGCACGGATATTACATACGCGCTGCCAAGCTGCTTAGTTTTTTTTGTAATCGATGTTGACTGGCACTTTTAGATCTGAACTGCATGATCGTTTGTATGTTCATTCAATAATCTTGAACTCATAAACAGTTACCATCAGGTTTGGGTGCCAGCTTCCTTGTCCATGAACTTCTTCCCAAGCCCTTTGAAACTCTTTCAGGCTGCCGTAACCTTCCTTTCCCCCGTCTTTCAGGTTTATGTCTCCAAGCCGCTGCCTAAACTTGCGAACAACCCTAATATACGCCACAGCCTTGCCGAACCACTTGTCTCTGACGCCGTAAACGCTGCCAAGCTTCCATTCATAAGTGTGAATTCGACGGGTCTGCGTTTTGCGACCTTGCAAAATAAGCTCAACGTGCTTACGCTTGAATAGAGCCATCAAGCTTCACCTTCATTATCGTTAAAGCCATGCAGCGCCTCCTCCTCTTCCATGCTTGGCAAGCCCTTTTGCTCACGCCAAAGATTCCGCAAAACAATCAACTTCGCCTCATGGAAGTATCCGCCTTCCCTTAGCTCGTATCGCTCAGGTTTGATGTAGCAGTCCATTGTTCGAGCTTGTTCCTGCATGAACAGCTCCTCAGCCTTCTCCCAGATCAGCGCTCTAACCTTCGGCCAGAATTTGCCTTTGCACTGTCTTCTTGGCATAGCGATCTATCCTCTCCGACTCGACAAAGTAGGGGCAGCCTTCCAAGGTCACGTGCGGCTTGCTAAGCCATAACGCCCTAAGTTGCTGACAAATCTTAAGCGGAGTAAGCTGCTCCCTCTGCCTCGTATAATATACCCGATTGGCGTTGACTATGGGCAGCAAAGAAATTAGCGGGCAACCGGGACAAAGCTTCAGTTCAGTCATCTAGGAGAAGCCCTCCACTTTCGTTTCTCTGTAGTCTTGGATTAGCTGTATGAACGCGGAAAGTTTGGCTAAGTCATCCTCACCCAGAAAAATGCGGCCTGAGTTCGTGTACAGGTTATAGCGTAGGCTTCGAAGTTTCTCCCAGAATTCCCCGCGGATCAGCAGTTGACCCTCCAAATCTTTCTCGTTTAAACGCTTGATCGTAATCGGGTCTGAATCGCCATATTGATACTCAAAAGCCAAAGCGTTCGCAATGTAGAGTCGCTCAACCCAGCAGAGAATCGCCTTATCCAACTGCCCCTCAGTAGGGGGATACATCTTCAGTTTTGCCAGCTCGCCTGTTTCCTTAAGCGAGTAAAAGTGATCGCGCAAAACCGTATCATACTTGATGTTTGAAGCAATGTCTGCAAACTCGGAAACTAGAAATTTTATTACGCTCATGCTTCCTGCCTCTTTTAGTTGGCGATTATGGCTAGGCTCTTCGTAGCTTTGCAGTAGCAGCCCTCGAAGGTTTCAACGTTGCCCGCGATGATGCTGTTGAGCTTTTTACGAAGAGGCTCATAGGGTGGGATTCGTACGATGTTGCCTTCGTTGATTGAGTAGTACTTTTCGCCGTTGAAGCTGAACTGGAGTAGCCAGCGTTTTTCTTGGTGTCGCTTCAAGAAAACCTTCATGTTTTCACCTCTCTAAAAGCAGCTTCGACAACTTTTGCGGGAACTTGGCAAGCTCGGCACCCGAAAAGCTCAAACAAAAATCGGCTGCACTTCCGAGTAGCTTGAAACTTGCAAGCTAAATATTCTTCCATTTTTGCTCTCGTCCTCCCTTTTTTAAGAAGACTTTAGGCGATTCCTGTACAATTGGCTTTGAATCACCAGCAAGTGAAAAAACAAGCTTAGAAAACAGTGGATTTCACGTTTCGGTGCAGAACAGCGGATTTTCCACGTGAAAAATTACAAGCCAGAAACTGGTTTTTCACACACTAACATATGAGCGTTGCATAGACCAGAACAAGTAAACCTTGCTCTGCAACAACATTCCTACGACCTTAACTAGTTTTGCCATTTTCACCAAATCAGCGTTTTCAATACACTTAACGTAATCAGATGTTTTGCCAAAGGGTTGATGACGACTAACAGCAAACTCTTTCCTAAAACGTGGATGCTTATACCGAAGGAACAGCTCTTTAAGTTGCTCAATTTCCGATGGGCTTAACTGCTCGAGTTTTCCCAAAACATAACGGTCACTGCTGAGAAGCGGCAAATCAAAATGCAAATCGGAAAGAAACTCGGCAATTCTCAACACGCTTTCAAGAGGCTTTTGTTCAACGACTCTC
>JBBIQC010000568.1:2337-5828 GCA_037442585.1 Oscillatoriales cyanobacterium bin_317 | reverse complement strand
AGTCGTATACATATAGTAGTGGTCGGACACATTGGAATAATAGATGTCGGTGGCAGGTATTTTCTTCTCTTCATTGCCAACAGAAACCCTGGGCAGGTTGACTTCATTGTCCTCTTGATAGACAGGTTCGTTCACCACCAGATAGGCATAATCGCCTATCATCCGAGAACTGACGTATTGACCATTGGCGGAAATCCCCCTTTGCAACAGTGGGTTTTCTCTATCCGAGACATCATATACTTTAATGAATGTCTTAGGTGATATGTAAGGCACGTAAATTTTTTCTACAGAGCTCGGCAACTCATAATAAGGCGTTTCCTCATCAAACACCACCAGCCTATCCCCGTTGATGAATATTCCTATGGCTGTTCCCTCTAGCTCGATTTCGCATAGGACTTGAGCTTGTTCAGGGGGATAGGCGTTCACGATGATAACCTTCCGCCCTGAAACGAGGTAAATATACTCTCCGTCGGTCTTAACGATATCAGCCTCATCCACTCCAGCAACCTGAATATTGGTGGTAGAATAGTCCGACGCAGCGGGAGCAAGGGCGAGGCCTGCGTCACTTTTTTCTAGCCAGAAGCGGATGGGCCCCCAAGATGTATCTTGTGTGTTCGCCTTTATAAATTCTTGCAGTTCCTCATAAGAAGAGAACCTACTGATTTGATTCCCTCCCAGATGCAGAGGCCCGGGCTTAACCACTGCAAGTAATCCCACAACCGCTATTAGAAGCACAGCAGCAGTGACAGGGGCTAATATTTTTGCCCAATTCATAATAGTCCGCTCCTTAAAACGCCGGGAGTTGAGCAAAGCCATTTTTAATGCTTGTTTATGGCCGGGAAGCTCGATTTCCGGAGTTTCCAGGTTTTCTAGTTTTTTGATTAAGTCCTCGTGTTTCATAAACTTCACCTCCTTCTATTACTGTAAATGCAGAAAGCCGAAAAAGGTTGCATTATTTGTAGCAGGTAAGTTTTTCCAAAATTCCCCTCTTAAGACTTGTCCTGAGCATAGTCGAAGGATTAAGAGGGGAGAGGGGAGTTATGAATAAATACCTTTATAACGGTTCAACTACAAAATCAAAGCGATGCTGTCTTAGGAAGAATGCAATCGATGCTGAGCAAGCAAGCAACAACATGATGCCCATGGAGATAACCCCCTTCACCCCCCTCTCTTAAGGGGGGATATAGAAGGGGAGAGTCCTTATCTTAGGGGGATGAGGAGCCCCCTAAACTTTGAGTGGGAGCTTGCCGGAAAAACTGAACTATTACGATTTTGGACAAGCTAAACTGTTGCCGTTATCCTGTTTCTCTTAATTTTTCCACTGCCCGATGGAGCAAGGACTTTATCGTTCCCTCTTTTTTCCCCAGGATTTCGGCGATTTCTTTAATCTGTTTTTTCTCAAAAAATCTGAGCGCGATGACCTCTTGATATTTAGCAGGGAGGCGAACGATTTTCTCCTGAATTTCCAGAAAATCCTGATGTTGTTTTAAGTTTTCCTGTGCTTCTATTAGTTCGCTTTCGGGGTCATGGGGTGATACGAGTTCAAAACCCCGTTCCTGTAATTCCTCCAGTGATACGGATTTTTTGTATTCTGCTTTTCTAAAGTACTGGTTAATCTCGTTGGCTGCGATTTTATATAGCCACGGGGAAAAAGAGATATTGCGCCATTGAAATTGCCAGAGCTTCCTCAAGGCCTTTAGAAATGTCTCTGAAGTAATATCCTGGGCAGCTTCCAGATTGGCAGTCCGCCTCAGGACATAGCCAAAGATTTTGGGATAATACTGGTCATAGAGCTTGGCAAAAGCATCGGGGGCTTTTTGTGCTTGTCTGACGAGCTCCTTTTCTTCGCTTAAATCCATACTAGCCAGTAGAAAAAATAAGCGTACCCCAGTAATATAATGCACTAGTAATAATTTAGTTTCATCAAAATCCTAGTTCATACTGTATCATCCCCAGCCACCCTGTCAAGCGTTTTTTTCCAAATTTTCGTCGGATTGGTAAAAAGTCGGCAAATTGAGTGATAGGGGCTGGCCCCGGGTCCCATACCACCCATAATAGCAAGCTGATAGGCCAGAAAATCCTTCAGGTTTTCGGGAGAAACTTACCTGCTACACAAAACAAGCTTTTGTGAGATGTTGAACAGGTTGGACTATTTCTCATCCTCAACTAATTTTAATTCCGTACTACAACTCTCCGGCCTTTGCCATGGTGTCCATCCGTAAGAAGATTTCGGCAACGTTCAGCTTAGAGGTGGTGGGGTCTTCGCCGCGGAACTCGCGCCATAGGCGTTCCACGTTGAACAGAATACGCTCGCGGTTGGGCCATTGCTTGAATTGCCCCAAGGCGATGTCTTTGGCAGCTTCATCAACGGTCATACCTTTATCGAACCGTTTCTTAGCCTCGCGTCGGACAAAGACAAGATAATCGCGACACAAATTCAGCCCTTCCACTCCGCACACCGGCCCATGGCCGGGGACATAGACTTGGGCACCTAGATTCGCCAGGGCATCCAAGTTCCTGAGCCAGCTAGCAAAGGACCCTTCCATGCCCAGCGGGGTGGAATATAAAAAAATGAAGTCGCCGGCAAAGATGAGGCCCTCCTCGGGTAAATGCACGATTATGTCGCCGGCAGTATGCCCAGGCCCAAAGTGCAGTAGCCGGACTTCCCGTCCATCCATATGCAGTGTAAGCTGCTTGTCAAAGGTGATATCAGCTGGCGTGACCGCGATTCCTTGGAAATCGAATTCAGGGAAAATGGTATTCAGCACGCCAGGGTCCATTATACCTGCCTCTATTGCCTCATGGCGGCAGTAGTGATGCGAGATTATGCTAGCCCCCGCAAACACATGGTTTCCCCAGGTATGGTCTCCATGGTGATGGGTGTTGATTAAATAGCGAATTGGCTTATCGGTAATCTTCCTAATCTCGTCCCTGAATCTCTGGGTCAGGCCAACCGTAGCCAGCGAATCCACGACCACCACATAATCGTTGCCCACAATAAATCCGGCATTGCTCCAGTACCAGGTAGCCTTGGCCTGGATATAGGCATAGACATTGGGAGCCAACTGCTTGACCCCCGTTTCCCAAGTCGGGGCTGTGTATTCTTTGTTCATAGTAGTGTCTCCTCCTTTCTAACCCTACTTAAATTCCGATCCTCTAGGATGCTCGCCAGCGTGCAAAATCCCGATGAAATCGGGAACAGAAATATCAACTCTTACCAGACGGTTCTCAAGCCTAAGCTGGCGGCTCAGCTCGTAGAGGTCTTTCTCAAATTGGCGTGCCTTTTCTTCAGTGCGTGCAATCTTCTCGAACTCGACCATGATAGGCCATCTCAACACTGGACAGTTTAGCAGCTTGGCCTTAATGTCCAGTGGCTCATATTGCCCGACAAGACTCGTTCCCTGGTGTGCCATGAACCGAGGATGCCCCAGCCGTTCCAATTCTTGAACGATTTCGTTGCGTGTCCCAATTCGCCCCTTCCCGCCAAGCCG
>JBBIQC010000568.1:0-2327 GCA_037442585.1 Oscillatoriales cyanobacterium bin_317 | reverse complement strand
TCCAGCAGTGATTTTTTCTTCTAGCTCTTCCCGGATATTAGCCAACTTACCAACATCCGATCCTTTCCACCCCACGAAGCATTTCAATCCCTCACCAGCAATCACATCGTCAGTAACCCTGAGCACCTGCCCCGACTTGAACAGCGTCAGTCCGTAGAAAGTACCAGTCCACGAGACTTCGCGCTGTAAGCTTGAGTGCAGGAATGGCAATGCATTGAAAACCTCATCCCGGGTGTGAAAGTGATATCTGACCTCGACTTCAAAGAGTGCCTTGGAATTCGCCATGATTCCCTCGCAACTACTGTCTGCAGACTGTTCAGTGTTTTGTCATGCCCAGAACTCGGAGGAAGTAGCCCTTATCGGTGAAATCGGGCTGGACATGAGTGACGCCCGCCAGTCTCAACTTCCGCGCCTGTTCGCCACTGCCTAGTCCCACAAAACCGTAGTCCAGTTTCCTCGCATTTAAGAAATCCCTAACGTGGTCTGCAACATACACTACTTGGTTAAACGCTGGGCAGTTCTTGTGGGCTCGTGCACGTTCCTCTGCCAGTAACATGATCGATTCACGTTCATGAGAATCATCTGATGACGCGAGAGGAATGTCTCCGGCGGAGATGCCAACCAACCTGAGCTTCAGTAACGCTGAATCTCGCCAGCCTCCGGTAGCTATGCATAGACAGACGCCCTCCATCGAACGCAAGTCAGCAATCAATTCCGAAGCCCCTGGAGTAGCCTGAAAACTGGAGGGGTTCTTTTCGGTTTCATGGCGGAGTCTCGCTAGGTACGAATGGCGCACGGCTAGTATGTCCCGCTCTTCGGCCTTTCTGGATAAATTCCTCTCGATTATCTCAGAGGCGATGCCTGAGTCAGTTACATGCAAGTAATGTGACCAGTCGGTGTCAATATTGTCGACCCCGAGGACTTCTTTCACTGCTTCAGAAAAACAAATGCGGTCAATTCCGTTCCATTTGATTAGGGTGCCGTCAACATCGAACATTACGAGATGAAAGAGGGTCATAACTAGAAATCCTTTTTTAGGCCGTAAATAATGGATGAACCACCTGTCTCGTTTGCCACTTTTGCCTCAGACTGCCGCACAACTCTCTCCACAGCGCCGGAAGTGATGTCCTCCTGTATCTTCTTACAGCCTAATTCTACATCTTCCTCACTCAGAAAGGCAAAAGTAGAAATGCTGTCACGATAGTTCTTATCTAGATAGTGTTCCGGCGCCTCATCTGCAACGACGACATCGCTATAACATATTTCGATGCCAATATCTGAAAATCCGGCCCGATAAAGTAACGAGGCAATCTCTCCGGAATCAGGCATTCGTGCCAAATCAACTTCAAGCCCTTTCGGGAAATAGTGATAGAACCAGAATGCCTGCATTTGTCGGTGAGAACAGGCATGTATCGCAATACATGCCCCTTTTCGCAGCACACGATAGGCTTCCGTTAGAAACAACTCCTTCTCTTTGATGTGGTGAAGCACTTGAACGGCAAACGCAGCATCGAAGCTCTCTGGCCTAAAGGGCATGCTCGTGACATCACCACAGATGAGCAGCAAATCGGTAAACTTGACCCGTGCTTGCTCAAGCATACCTGTGGACAAGTCTATCCCTATGACACTTTTCACCACTCGCCGCAGTGCATCGGTATAGTTGCCAGTGCCACATCCCATGTCCAAGATGACCGAGTCGCTACCTATGTGAAGCAAGTTCATCAGCTTCTCTAATGTTTCGGTATTGGCTACTCTACTGGTATCATAAATTGGGCTTATTCTGTTATAGTCAATGGATGTGCTGTCTTCTGGCATATTTCTTTCATCCAGCTGTATGGAACTTCAAACAGGAGTAAGACCATACCTCTGAGAAACAATAAGGCCAAGGGCTCAAGCTGTGCTCATTCACCCTTGGTCTCTTGATACTACTTTTCCCTACGCTCGTATTAACGAGATCAGGTTCAAAGGGTTGGCATTAACTGCCTCTCAGCTTTGAGCACCCCTAGTAGTGTAGCTATATTTATAGCACAAGCCATGACCAAATGCAACAAGCTGGGTTGGGCGAGATACGTCAAGAGGTTGATGTCCACCTCGATATGCAGGGAGTAGGTTTCCCAACAAAACGCCCTTCTGTTACGTCAAAGGAACAATTCAGCCAAATGTGCAACCTCATCCTCAAGTATACTCTGGACTTGTGTCTAGCTGCCTAGTTGCCCAGACAGCCAGTGTGCCTGAACCCTTTATAAAGCCAGCCCGGTCTGGTATCCTTCATTGACAGCTTCCAGTATTCTGCGTGGTTCGGAAGAATCGCCTATGCAGTATATCTT
>JBBIQC010000567.1:0-8761 GCA_037442585.1 Oscillatoriales cyanobacterium bin_317 | reverse complement strand
AGAGGTGAGCAGGTAATGAGAGAGTGGGCTTGGGGTGTAGAAGTTAACCTAAAACTCGGAGTTTTTTATCAAGACTCTAACTAACCCCAATCTGGCAATTCAAAACCCCGAGTTTTTGTCACTAACAAATGTAATCTTTGACATCTACGCCGCACGTATCTGAGAGATAGCTGAGGGCACGGAAGCGGAGGGCGACGAATTCGTTGTAGAGAGGGTTGAGTTTGCAGAGAGGTGGGATGTGGTAAGTGTGGCCAAACAGGGTGAAGGTACGCTCAAAGGGGCAGGTGCAGGGAATTAAGCGACAAATGCGATGGGCCTGTTCTGCGTTCGTAATTTCCAGGTTGTCGATCCAGTGCCGCAGGGGAGCGAGGAGATCGAGTTTGGCAAGTCGGGGACGAAATGGGAAGTGATCGCCCTTATGGAGTAGAGTGGCCATAGTGAAAGGAGGTGCGGAGAAGGGAGTTTCAGGTTTTAAGTTATGAGTTTTGAGCTGGAGAAAACGGACAACTCAAAACTCATAACTCTGGACATCGCCTAACGAATCAGGTCGTAGGAGATGTCGGTCTTCGCGGGGATGATCGTCTTGCGATCCAGCTCTTCCAGGATGGTATTGATAATCCAGTTGAGCATGTTGATCGCGCCCGTGTAACCCAGAGTGGGATAGCGGTGCAGGTGATGGCGATCGAAGATGGGATAGCCAATCCGCACCAGAGGCGTGTGGGTGTCGCGCCAGAGGTACTTACCGTAGGAGTTGCCGATCAGCACGTCTACGGGTTCGGTAAACATCAGGGAGCGCAGATGCCACAGGTCTTTACCGCCCCAGATCTTCGCGGCTTTGCCATATTCGCTAGAGTCCAGCAATGCCTGTAACTCTTTCTCGAATTCTTCGTTGCTGTTGGTGACAACAATGTGAGTGGGTTCAGCGCCCAACTCCAGCAAGAAGCTGACAATACCGTAGACCAAGTCTGGGTCGCCATAGAGAGCCACGCTCTTACCGTGAATCCAGGCTTGCGAGTCGGTCATGGCATCGATCGCCCGTCCCCGTTCGATTTCCAGTTCTCTGGGAATGGGTTTGCCGCTGATTTCCGACAGCTTTTGCAGGAAGGCATCGGTGCCTTTAATGCCAAAGGGCCGATAAACGAGCGCTTCCTGTTTCCAATCCGACTTGATATATTCCCGGGTCTTTACGGTGGAGTAGGCTTGCAGCGCGATCGTGCCTTCGGCATTAATCGAGTCAGCGCCCTCTTCCAGCGTGGTTTTACCCTGGTACATATTGAACGTACCTTCGTTGGGGGAATCGAAGTGATCCGAGTTATCCGCCAGGATGGTGTGAGGAATTTCAAAGGCATTCAGAATGCGATCGAGTTCGCGGTTGTTGGCGACGTAGGTATCAAATCCGGGAATAAAATTCCATTTGCCATTCGTGGTTTCTGTCTTTTTGCCTTCCGTCAGGTTCACCAGAATACCTTTCAGCATGTTGTCATAGCCCGTGATATGGGAGCCAACAAAACTGGGCGTATGAGCGTAGGGAACGGGGAAATCTTCAGGAATTGATCCTTTTTCCTTCGAGGTTCTGATGAAGGCTTGCAGGTCATCTCCGATGACTTCTGCCATGCAGGTGGTGCACATGGCAATCATTTTGGGTTTGTACAGAGTGTACGAGTTGGCTAACCCATCAATCATGTTTTGCAGTCCGCCAAACACCGCCGCATCTTCGGTCATGGAGGAGGAAACCGCAGAGAAGGGTTCTTTGAAGTGGCGGGTCAGGTGGGTGCGGAAGTAGGCCACACATCCCTGAGAGCCATGTACGAAGGGGAGTGTACCTTCAAACCCGGCTGCTGCAAAGATCGCACCCAGAGGTTGGCAGGCTTTGGCTGGGTTAACTGTCAGGGCTTCCCGCGCAAAGTTTTTCTCGCGATATTCCCAACTTTTGGTCCACTCAGCAACACGAGCAACTTCGTCAGCACTGTGAGCATCTTCAAATTCTTTCTTGACTTTGAAGAGTTCTTGATACTCCGGCTCGTGGAATAGGTCAACGTGATCCTTTACTTTATTGACATCTTGAGGCATGACTTTCTCTCCAAGAAAACAGCGAGGTGGAACAGAGAGGCTGGAATGGCTGGGGGCAGGAAATTAAAAATGGTGAATGATGAATTTCTAATTCCTGTTCCCCGATCGCCGTTCCTTTATGATTTCCAGGGCGCTTGAACCAGGCCCCAGGTTGGGCTGTTGAGGGCTAAGTCCATGTCTCTGGCGAAGATCGCAAAGCCGTCGTAGCCATGATAAGGACCGGAGTAATCCCAGGAGTGCATTTGGCGGAACGGTAAGGCCATCTTCTGGAAGACGTACTTCTCTTTGATGCCCGCCGCAATCAGATCTGGTTTGAGTTTCTTGGCAAACTCCTCAAATTCATGCCCACTGACATCGTCATAGATGATGGTGCCACCATCGATATACTCGGTTGTCCGTTTGTAGTCATCGTTATGGCCAAACTCATAGCCTGTACCAACGATTTCCATACCCAGATCTTTGAAGGCAGGAACAACGTGACGGGGACGCAAACCACCCACCATCAACATCACCGTCTTTCCTTCCAGACGGGGTCTATACTTGTCAATCACGGCTTGACATTGAGCGGTATATTTTTCGATCACACGCTCTGCCCCTTCCTTGATCTTGTCGTCAAAGCGCTCAGCGATCGCCCGGAGAGATTCGGCAATGTGGGTGGGGCCAAAGAAGTTGAATTCTAACCAGGGAATTCCGTAGGTTTCTTCCATATGACGGCAGATGTAGTTCATCGACCGATAGCAGTGGATTAGATTCAACTTCACCGTGGGAGTGTTCAGCACTTCATTCCAGGTGCCATCCCCGGAGAACTGAGCCACGACTCGCAGACCCATTTCTTCCAACAGGATGCGAGACGACCAGGCATCTCCACCAATGTTGTAATCGCCAATCACAGCGACATCATACTGAGTCGGATCATTATTCGTCAGTTTACCTTCTTTCCGCAGCTTGTCGGAAATGGGTAAAGCCCAGTCCCGCACGGTGTCGTTGGCAATGTGGTGGCCCAGGGACTGAGAGACACCCCGGAAGCCTTCGCAGCGTACTGGGACGATCGGCAGACCCAGATCACGGCTCGACTTCTTGGCAACGGCTTCAATGTCATCCCCAATCAGACCAATGGGGCACTCAGATTCAATGGTTACCCCTTTAGCCAGTGGGAACAGATCATTCATTTCGTCCAGCAATTTGGCCAGCTTTTTGTCACCACCAAATACGATGTCCCGTTCCTGGAAGTCGGAGGTGAATTGCATGGTGCCGAAGGTGTCAACCCCGGTAGTGCCGATGTAGTAGTTACGACGACCAGACCAGGAGTAGTAACCACAACCAACCGGGCCATGACTGAGGTGAATCATATCCTTTACCGGTCCCCAAACCACCCCTTTTGCTCCTGCATAGGCGCAACCACGAGTGGTCATCACACCGGGAACGGACTTGATGTTGGATTTAACACCGCAATCAGACTTGCCTTCTTCGTAAACGTTCAGGTGCTTTTCCCGTTTTTTCTTGGCTTTATCGGGATAAGCTTCCAGGACTTCCTGGATGACTGCTTTTCTATCCAGTTCTTCAACGACAGCAGCCGTTTCTTCATTCAATGTTGCGGATTCAGGAGGTGTCATAGTGTGCCTCTCTTAACGAGGTGGAATGGGGAAAGAGGGATGGGGGAAGTGGGGGAGTGGGGAGTCCATGAGTCGGTGAGTTTCACTGACTCATGGACTCATCTACCCTACGAAACTCCAGCCGGAGCTTTGGTGCCTTCCTGAATTGCCTTGACGTACTCTTCTTCGCCAGCCAGGATGCCGAATTCGACCAATAGATCTTCCAGTTCATCCATCGAGATGGGAGTCGGAACGGCGAGGTCTTTGTTGTCGATGATCTTCTTAGCCAGGACGCGGTATTCTTCAGCTTGAGCACTGTCAGGAGCGTATTCAATCACCGTCATCCGACGCAGTTCGGCGTGTTGAACGATGTTGTCGCGAGGGACGAAGTGAATCATCTGGGTGTTCAACCGCTTCGCCAGGGTTTCGATCAATTCCAGTTCGCGGTCAACCTTACGACTGTTACAGATCAAGCCACCCAAACGAACACCACCGGAGTGAGCGTACTTGAGAACGCCTCGGGCGATGTTGTTAGCAGCGTACATCGCCATCATTTCACCGGAGGTGACGATGTAGATTTCCTGAGCTTTGCCTTCACGGATGGGCATTGTGAAACCGCCGCAAACCACGTCGCCTAATACGTCATAGGAGACGAAATCGAGGTCTTCGTAAGCGCCGTTTTCTTCCAGGAAGTTGATGGCGGTGATAATTCCCCGACCGGCGCAACCAACACCGGGTTCAGGACCACCAGACTCTACGCAACGGACATCTCTGTAGCCAGTTAGCAACACTTCTTCCAGTTCCACATCTTCAACGGCACCGCGTTCGGCTGCCAGGTGTAGAACAGTGGTTTGGGCTTTGCTGTGCAGCATCAAACGGGTGGAATCTGCTTTCGGGTCGCAGCCTACGATCATAACCCGCTGACCGAGTTCGGCCATACCAGCGATCGTATTTTGGGACGTTGTGGACTTACCAATACCACCTTTACCGTAGAAGGCTATCTGTCTAATGAAATCGTCAGTCATTGGTCGTTCTCCTTTGGAGTTATGAGGGGTTATCGGTCAGTGGTCAGCCATCAGCAATCGCGGGTCTACTGATGCTGAGGTCAGGGGTTGGAACGAATCGCGGAAGGGGGCGATCGGCCAACCGGGACGAGGGTTGTTGGGTGATTCATAAGTTAGAGGTGAGAGAGGGAGGGTATTAGGTATCAGGTATTAGGTGTTAGGTATTAGGTGTTAGGTGTTAGGTATTAGGTATTCGTTTTTTCATTCCTAATTCCTAATCTCTAATTCCTAATTCCTAATCCCTAAACTGCTTCTACAACAAGGCTGGGTAATACCCGTTCACGTAACCGAACTTCGATCGCATCTTTGAGCGTGGCGGTACTACCGGGGCAGGAGCCGCAAGCGCCTTTGAGGATGACTTTCACCAGGTCGCCATCAACATCGAACAATTCCACATCTCCGCCATCGGCAAGCATCATGGGACGGACTTCATCCAGCACAGCCTGGATGCGGCTGATTTTTTGCACCGTGGTTAAGCCGCGATCGCTGGCTTGAATCCGGCTAATTTCGGCTTCCACACGGGCAGTCGTGGCGGCAGTCTCGGCTTGAACGGAGGCAATCAGGTCATCAATCTCAGCGAGGCAGGAACCGCATCCACCTCCAGCTTTCACGTAACTGGTGACTTGCTCTGCTGTGGTCAGATTGTTTTCGATGATCACGCGACGGATGCGATTTTCGCTGATACCAAAGCAGCTACAAATTAGTGTACCATCATCATCTTCATGATGCTCAGCTTCAATGCCCCGGTATTTAAAGATAGCTGCCTCTAATGCTTCCTGACCCATGACAGAGCAATGCATTTTGGCTTCTGGGAGTCCTCCTAAATATTCCGCAATGTCTTTGTTGCTGACATTCAGGGCGGCATCCAGCGTCATGCCTTTAACCATCTCTGTCAGGGCAGAGGATGAGGCGATCGCACTGGTACAACCAAAGGTTTGAAAGCGAGCATCCAGGATCGTATCGCTTTCGACTTCAATTTTAAGATGAAGTCTGAGTGCGTCGCCGCAAGCTATGCTACCAATTTCACCAAAAACAACCGCAATTCCAGATTGATTCGGATCTTCTATTGCCCCCTGATTCCGAGGATTATAGAAGTGCTCCATTACTGTTTCAGTGTAGTCCCACATGGCGTTTAGAAGTGATGAGTGATGAGTGTTAAGTGTTGAGTCAGGAGTCATGAGTATTGAGTCAAAAACTGAAAACTTAGAACTCAAAACTCAAAACTCAGAACTTATGGAACCAAAGCTTCCTGACGGTCTTGTAGCCATTCCGCTTCGTCGTTGTTGAAGGGCGACATGGCGCGTAAGCGGGATACGATGTCTGGCATGACGGCTAACACCTGATCAACTTCGGCTTCCGTGGTATAGCGGGAAAGGCTAAACCGGATAGAGCCGTGCAGTGTGGTGTAGGGTAACCCCATGGCCCGCAACACATGGGAGGGTTCCAGGGAACCGGAAGTGCAGGCCGAACCAGAGGAGGCGCAGATACCGAACTGATCCAGGGATAGCAGGATGGCTTCGCCTTCAATGTACTTGAAACCGATGTTAGTGGTATTGGGCAGGCGATTTTTGGGATCACCGTTAACACTGCAATCGGGGATGGAGTTCAGCAGCCCTTTTTCCAGGCGATCGCGCAGTTTCTTCTCTTGAGGAATGTCTGCCAGGTGGGCTTGCGCCAATTCTGCGGCTTTCCCTAACCCAACAATGCTGGTAACGTTTTCAGTCCCGGCCCGACGACCGCGTTCCTGGTGTCCACCAACCAGGAAGGGACGGAAGCGGAAACCTTTCCGCACATACAGGGCACCCACCCCTTTGGGAGCATGGAGTTTGTGACCGGAGATCGTCATCATGTCGATCGTGCTGGAATTCATGTTGAGGGGTAGTTTTCCCGCCACCTGCACGGCATCCACATGGAAGGTTGCGCCGTACTCTTTGACAATTGCTCCCACTTGTTCCACCGGAAAGATGGTGCCTGTCTCGTTGTTGGCATACATGGTGGAGACAAGAGCGGTGTTACCCGTCATGGCCGCTTCCAGTTCCATCAGGTCGAGTTGACCTTTGGAATCTACGGAAAGATAAGTAACCGAATAACCTTGCTTTTCCAGTTGTTTGAACAGGTTCAGTACGCAGGCATGTTCAACATGGGTGGTGATCAGGTGTTTGCGATCGGGTTGCGCGGCCAGTGCTGCACGAATCGCGGTGTTATTACCTTCCGTTCCACAACTGGTAAAGACGACCTCTGAATCTTCGGCTCCCAGTAAGCTGGCAACTTGCGATCGGGCTGTTTTTAAGGCTTTTCCGACCTGGCCACCAAAGCGGTGCATGGAAGAAGGGTTGCCGTAGAACTCGGTCAAATAAGGTAACATGGCCTCAACAACTTGAGAATCTATTTTAGTTGTGGCATTGTTATCCAGATAAATTACGTTAGTCATGCATTCACTCCTGCAGCAGGTTGGCGCAATACCTTGGATAGATGTTGAGAGTAGCTATCGAACCATTGTTGCCAGTAAGTCTCTTGCTTTTTCGCTTTCAGTTTGGAGACAAGGTGGTTGTAAGTATCGAACCAGCTTTCCCAGTACTCACTGGAAGACGTTGCAGTAATCAATGGTGATTGGAATTTCAATTCCGAAGTATCAATACAACCTGCATTTGTCGGGCAAATCGACCAGCATTGAGGAACCGAATAGTGCCCAACACAGTTATTACAGAGTTCGGAATTGATGTGATACTGATCTCCACTTCTCGTAATCGCTCCAGTCGGGCAAACAGACTTACAACGGCTACATCCAATGCATTGCTCGGTGATGGCGTAGGTCATGGTGAACTCCTGGGGAATAGTTTTGAGTTTTGAGTTTTAAGTTTTGAGGGACATCTCTTCAGTTAAAACTCAAAACTTCTTACTTAAAACTCACTCCGATGCTGGTCGTAGAATTCACGAGCAACTTTTTCGATGACATCATAGGCTTCAACGACTTGTAGCCCCGCATCTTTTAGCTCTTTCTTGGGACATTCTCCGACCTTGGAAACCAACACGGCCTTACAATCTGCGATCGCTTTGATAATGCCTTCCAGACTGGCTTCTTCGCCATAACCACCTTGACAGTAGTGGTCGATCTTGCGGTGACCAACAAATTTCGCTTCATTGGCATCCACTTCAAAGATCTGGAACTCTTTAGCATGGCCAAAGTGCTGGTTGACAATCCCGCCACCCTTCGTAGCCACAGCCACCAGGATCTTGGGACTATCTTTCACTCGCTCACTGGGTTTCACTTTGGATTTTGCTGTTTTGATGTCTTCCTTGAATTTTTCAATTCCACTGTGGACTTCCTGGCGGGTTTCCAGGTCATACTCCACTTCCATTTCCATGAACTTGTCTTTAGTGAATTCCTGGCTGCGGTCTTCACCCAGGAGTCCTACCGCATCGGCACGGCATTGACGGCAGTGGCGCATCATCTTCATGTTGCTATCCGCGCACTCGTCCTGTAGCTTTTTCAACTCCTTGGGAGTGGGGCCGCGCTGTCCGGTCAGACCAAAGTGGGTGCCGTGTTCCGGTGCGGAAATCAGCGGCATGATATTGTGCAGGAAGGCTCCCTTTTGCCGGATGACCTGATCCACTTCTGCCAGGTGTTCATCATTAATGCCAGGAATCATGACGGAGTTGACTTTGCACAGAATATCGGCTTCTTTCAATGCTTGCAAGCCTTCCATTTGCCGTTCATGCAGAATCCGGGCGGCTTCCAACCCTTTGTAACGTCTGCGGCGATAGTGTACCCAGGGATAAATCTTGGTGCCGATTTCAGGATCCACCATATTAATCGTGATGGTGACGTGATCCACATTCAGGGCTTTGATGCGATCGACATGATCCGGCAGCATCAACCCATTGGTTGAAAGGCACAGTTTAATGTCGGGCGCTTTATCGGCAATCAATTCAAACGTGCGGAAGGTTTTTTCTGGGTTCGCCAGGGGATCACCAGGTCCAGCAATTCCCAGCACCGTCATCTGAGGAATCTTTCCGGCAATTACCAGAACCTTG
>JBBIQC010000566.1:4389-4630 GCA_037442585.1 Oscillatoriales cyanobacterium bin_317 | reverse complement strand
TTCTGATGTTTTTACCGATGTTTCATTTTATGATAATGAAAATGGAGTAGTTGTTGGAACAGGAGGCTTAATTTATCGTACAACAGATGGAGGGGTAAATTGGCTGCAGGTAACGAGTGGGAGTTCATCTACATTGACGAAAGTGTGCTTAAACCAGGATGGCACTGGAATGATAGTTGGGATTGCAGGAGAGATTATGCAAACCAGCAATAGTGGAGAGTTATGGCATAGCTTATCAGAA
>JBBIQC010000566.1:2219-4379 GCA_037442585.1 Oscillatoriales cyanobacterium bin_317 | reverse complement strand
GTTGATGAAAATGTAAGATATGCGGTTGGTGATGCTGGCACTATTCTTAAAACCGTTGATGGCGGAATGACTTGGAATAAACAAACGCCACCATACGGAGTGGGGTCGTACAATCATTATCACGGGGTATCATTCGCTAATGAATTGATTGGTAACGCTGTTGGAGTTTTCGGTCTGGTTTCACGAACAACAGATGGTGGTGAACTTTGGGATTGGCAACGGGTTCGTTCAAACGACACTACATTTCTTTATAATCTTTATGCAGTAATCCTTTTTAATTCGGATACCGGGCTAGTTGTAGGTGAAGGGGGGCTTATAGCGTATCTTAAACATGAATTTAATTATTGGAAAAAAGTTCACCACGGAAAAACATCACAACCGTTGTATGGTGTTCAAATGATTAATTCCAGAATAGCATATACTGTGGGCAAGAAAGGCACAATTCTTCTTACAACAAATGGCGGTAATTCCTGGATAATTCAAAACAGTAATACAAATCGTACTCTTTGGGCAGTAGATTTCATCAACACTAATATAGGTGTGGCAGTTGGGGATTCAGGTACTATAATCCGTACAACCAATGGCGGGATGGAGTGGTACAGCCAAACAAGCGGAATAACAAATAATCTTTATGGGGTTAACTTTTTTAATAGTAAATGTGGTTTTGCTATTGGTTCGAAAGGAACAATATTGTGGACATCAGACGGCGGAACAACATGGGAACAGCAGCTTAGTCCAACAAGTCAATCCTTACGAGGAATTTCGTTAATTGGTTTAAATGCATTTGTTACAGGGGGTGGGGGAAGCATACTACTATATCCTGATGTTCCAGTTAGCGTTGAAGAATTACAGGTAGAAAATATACCAGAAGAATTTAGTCTGGAACAAAATTACCCTAACCCTTTTAATCCAATAACAACAGTTAAAGTAACATTACCAGTCGCTGGAGATTTATCATTAAAAGTTTACAACGTTTTAGGGCAGGAAATTTCTACATTATACGATGGGCAGATTGAAAAAGGCAATTATACTTTTCATTGGAATAGCACAGACAATTCAGGGAATGGAGTATCCAGTGGCGTTTACTTCTATAACGCAACACTAAGAAATAGCTCGTTAAATAGTTATGCTTTTCTTTTTAGTAAAACGAGAAAGATGATTCTGCTTAGATAAGAAAAGGAATATTTTGATGTAAAACTGAACAACAAATTGTTAAGTTTTGCTCTAATTAACTAATACATTAATAATTCAATCGGAGGTAATATGCTACGATTTAATAAACCATTTATTAAAGTTATGCTTTACAGCATAATTTTTTGTGGTGTGCTCTTTTCGATTTCCCTTGCCCAAACTTATACAGGGCGAGGTGTCATCCTGGATGAAACAACCGGGCTGCCATTGCCAACTGCACCAATTACAGGTGGGAATGTATACTGTGTAAAGAAAGTTCCAACTGGTGGTTGGTTCATTGGCGGTAGTTTCACAACTGTTGGAGGTACGCCAAGAAACGCATTAGCAAAGCTAAATGCGGATGGAACACTTGATGCGTCCTTTAATGCCAATATTAATGCTGGCGGTGTAGTCTATGCAATGGACGACCAGGGTACAAACCTATATATTGGCGGTTCATTTACTACTGTTGGCGGAACCGGTAGGAATAATGTTGCAGCCTTATCCACTGCGGATGGGAGTTTGCGCACCTGGTATCCGAACAATGGTGTTACAGGAACCATCTATGCTATGTATGTAATGGAAACTTATGGGCATATCATAGTTGGAGGAGAATTTACTCATATTAACACTTGGGGTACGAGCCACTCTAACTTTGTGATGTTTAACAGTTGGGGTAATACAATTACATTAATAGATCCTAACCCACTGAACGGACCAGTTTATGCTTTGGCGGGTAATAATCCTTCTGTAAGCATCGGGTATCTATATGTGGGTGGAGATTTTGATACATTATTTGTAAGTCCATGGTCAGGTGGTCCTTATAGACAGCCACACATTTTTCGTTTGAGATTTGATTTTGAATTCGGATGGATGTGGGACTCGGATTTTGACGTTGGTGATGGAACTGATGCCCCAGTAAGAGCATTGGCGCTAGCGGCGAATCAATATTATCCCAGTGTGTTACTTGGAGGCGACTTTACAACTGTT
>JBBIQC010000566.1:925-2170 GCA_037442585.1 Oscillatoriales cyanobacterium bin_317 | reverse complement strand
ATCCTAATGTTTCAGGTGCAGGTTCGCCATCCGTCCTTGCATTAGGTATTCAAGCATCGTATTGGACTGCGACAAATGTGTATGTAGGCGGGCAGTTCGATAATGTTGGAGTATCACCCAGACAAAATCTTGCTTCTGTTGTTATTGCTTCTGGTACCCCGACTTCATGGGATCCACATCCAGATGATATAGTTCGGGCACTTGCTGTTGGTTCTGTATTTGCCGGTGGTGATTTTGAGTATATGGGAGCTCCGGCTCCGGAACCGGTATTCAGCGTTGCTCCAACCAGTCTTGATTTCGGTACTGTTGTAGTGGGTTCGAATAGTACATTAAGTCTAACAGTAACCAATACCGGTACTGCCCCGCTTAATATCACCAATGTAACATCAAGCAATCCGTTTTATACAGTTACACCAACCAGCGGCAGTATCGCACCTTCCGGGAGTTTAATTTTCAACTTAACATTCACTCCTACTAGTCATGGTACTCAGACAGGGAATGTAACATTTACTCATAACGCTGCAGGTTCACCTACTAATGTTCCTGTTACCGGTTTCGGTTTAGCGCAAGGTGGTGATTTAGTATTTGATCCACAGACAAGAACTATATTTGATAATGCAACAGGTTATTCGTCCAGTGTAAGATTGCAAAATTATATTGGCACGGACCTGAAAGCATTACAGTTCAAGATAGTCCTTGATGGAATGTTATTATTCAGATCTATTGAAAGAGGATCAGCAATACCTGCACCGAACTGGAACTTTTCATATTCAATAGCTGAAGGTGAAATGAATATGGATGGTTCAAGAAACGATACGATAAAAGTGGTGATAGTTGGTTACGGTAATACTCAGCTTCCTCCCGGAGCTGATTATGAAATTGCGGTTTTTGAGTACGATGCAGTAAATATTCGGGCAAACCAATTAACCACTACTGTTCATTTCGAAGAAGTAATTGGTGCAACAGGTACACCAAATCCTGGAGAGAATGCAAATATTACTGCCGGAGCAGCGCAGGAAATTACAATCAATAACAGAGTATTTTACGGCGATGTTAATTTAGACGACAGAGTAGATATTCTTGATCTATTGTTAATGATTGACAACATTCTTGATAGAGTAGCGTTTACCACAGAACAATTTACAAGAGGCGATATAGCTCCCTGGCCAGTTGGTAACCCTACACCAAGTCCCGATGGCGCAATCAATGCAATGGATCTTGCATTATTGCAGAACATAATCTTAA
>JBBIQC010000566.1:0-915 GCA_037442585.1 Oscillatoriales cyanobacterium bin_317 | reverse complement strand
TATCCCAGCGGTGTACCGGCAACTACAACTACTCCTCTTCGTAATCCAAACATTGTAAATGAATTAGCGAAGTTGAATCCGGGTGACGAAGCTGCACTTACCTTCTACATTACTGAGAATGGAATTTCAGTTGTACTGGAATCGATAGTAAAAGTAAAAGGACTGCAGGTTGAATTCAGTAGTGTTACAGCTTCAACATCGGGTATGTATGTTGTGACAGCACTTGGTAACGGATACTATTATCAAAGTAATGATATACTCCGAACACTGGTTTATGAAGGATCAGGAAGCACGATTGAGCCTGGTAAATATTTATTCCTGAATATGCCATTTGTAATCTTGAATCCAAGTGATATTAAGATTGACAAGGTAATACTGGCTAACGAGAATAATGAGGAGATCAAAAAGCTTAGCATTAAGGTTATTTACGGAAATGAACCACAGCTTCCGACCGAATATTCTTTAAGTCAAAATTATCCGAATCCATTTAACCCAAGTACTGCAGTTCAATTTACTGTTCCTAAGACAAGTGATGTAGCAATAAAAGTATTTGACATGCTTGGACAGGAAGTAAGAACACTATTTGCGGGCGAAGTAGAAAGAGGAACTTACACAGTAAATTGGGATGGTTCTAATAATAATGGGGCAAAAATGAGTTCCGGTAGTTATGTGTATCGTATGACGGCGGGTGATTTTGTTCAGTCTAAGAAAATGATACTGATGAAATAAAAACAGGCGGCTTTCAAAACCGCCTGACTATATAACAAAGTATATATGCCAGGTCAATCACGATCTGGCATATATAAAATTAATAATAAAAAACGATAATAAAAAGTAGTTTATTCTCAATCTTCTTAACTTTAAAAAATCTTAAATCCGATATAGAGCATAAAATGGATGCATTTTACTGCGCAG
>JBBIQC010000565.1:0-4414 GCA_037442585.1 Oscillatoriales cyanobacterium bin_317 | reverse complement strand
GCTTTGGCAATAGTTTTTCTTGTCTTTATAAACGGGCTTTTCTCGCTTTTGAGATTGTATCTTGAAAAGAAAAAGGCGGGCAGTAAAAGCTACGAAGAGGAATTGCTGACTGAATTGAAGCTCATCAATTCAAATCACCTCAATGCAATAGAAAAAGCGATTAACTGCGGGAATGATAAATTGACAAATGCCATAAATGACGGCAACCAAAAGATAATAGAGATATTGTCTCGCATAGACGGACGACTCAAATAGCCTGCCAAGAGCAGGTGTTTTTTTATAAAGGTCGGAAAGAGAGGTCATAATAGTCCGCCAGCTATCTTTTGTTATGCAGGAGGCGGCGGGCGGACTATGTTCTTTGACAAGCAATGGCGGAAGTTATGGCAAGAAAAAAGAAAGTAAAAAAGGAGGGTGAAATGTCAAAACAAAGCAAGAAACCACAGCGACCGGTTTGCTCCTACTGCGGCAAGGACTTCCAGCGGACGGACACACTCAAGCGCCATCTCAAGACCATACACGGGATTGAGGTGTCGTTTGGCACAAAGAAGCTCAACGGACACGGAGTCGCCTTTGACGAGGTGATTGCGGCAGAGGAGCTTTCCAAGCGGGGCTACCTTGTTGCTAAACAGGAAGTTCCTGTTGACCAGAAAGTCAAGGTAGACCTTGAAGTGTTTGAAGGCGAAACTTTCAAAGTCGGGCTGGTGGCTGACACGCATCTTGGCTCAAGATTCCAACAGCTCACCCACCTTACATCGTTCTACCATCTCTGCGCCCAAAGGGGGATTAAGGCAATCCTCAATGCGGGCGATGTAACGGATGGGCAGAATGTATATCGTGGACAGCAGTTTGAACTCTTTTGCCACGGAGCGGATGCGCAGGCGGACTACGCTATCAAGCACTATCCTAAGGTTAAGGGCATCACGACTTACGTCATCGGTGGAAATTAACAAAATGGTTTCCTAATCTTGCTGTATCGGTGGACACCCTAACGTAAAGACGAGGGCAATACCGAGGCAACCCACGAAAGCGGGGAGCCGTAGAGACTATACGCAAGACTCTTGACTTCTGCATCGTGTCTGCTATTGGTTTTATGACAAACATCATAAGAAAATGTAGCGGGTGCGAACACAAAGCCGATGTGAAAAGCGGAAGATATGCCGGGTTATGTAACCGGCATAGAAGAAAGCAGTATTACCAAATTGGCAGAGGAAAAATAAAATACTGGCTTCAAGAGAAGATATAGTCCGTTCTTTCGCGAAAGCGAAAGAGGCGTCCAGAAATGAGGCGTCCGTTAGGAGAAGTTTCCTAAATGTAACAAATTAGCACGATGAGAGCCACTGGAAGACCGCAGGGATAGATGTCTGCCGCCGCATCGCCCAAGAGCGGGAGGATATAGAGTATCTGGGGATGTATGGCGCTTATGCCAAAATCGGAGGGGTTGAGATATACCTCCATCACGGCTCAAGCGGCGGAAGTTATGCCCGTTCCTACAAGCTCCAGAAGTTCATTGAGCAATTAGCGCCGGAGCAAAAACCCCAGATTCTTGTAGAGGGGCACTATCATTGCTCCGTTCTCCTTCCGATGTATCGCAATGTGGTGGCAGTCCAGATGCCTTGCTTCCAGTCCCAGACGCCCTACCTGAAAACAAGGGGTCTTTATCCCGAAATCGCAGGCGTCATTCTTGAGTTTTCAAAAGCCAAGAATGGCGGGCTTGTCTGGGCAAGACCGGAATGGGTGTTCTTCTTTGTTCCCAAAAAGGAGGACTATTGATGAAGATACGAAGGGGCGTTAAGCTGTGGGGCGGAATGCTCAAGGACATAGCAGCGATTCTTTTCTATTTGCTGTTGTATCTGTTGCTGGGCATTCTGCTGGCGGCTCTCGCCCTTATGGGCAGAGTGGAAGTCATCGTCAAGAAAGGAGGTAAACAGCGATGACCGAAGCCAAGAAGAAAGAACGGATTCTCGGGTATCTGGCTTACTGGGCGGCGGCTCTCGGTCTCCAAAACTGGGAGCTTGATGTCGTCTGGCGGCACGATGACGGGTGCGAGGTTCGCGCCAACATACCCTACAAGTCGGCAAAGGTCTTTTTTGACCTGACGCTGGACGAGAAGGATTGGGACTCTTACGCCCTCCACGAGATGCTTCACGTCTTGATGGCTGAATGCCGTCAATGGCTTCATCTCGTAGAGGACAGAGTGACCAAGCAGGAACTCAAGCTCTTCCACAACGCAGAGGAAGGCGTGGTCAATTCCCTGATGACGATGATTCTTCAGGGACGGCTGAAACCGAACACGGAGGTGTGATGATGAGGTGCTGGTTCTGCGGTGAAAATCTGACCGGACGGATTCGTTGGAGGGTTCCGGGTCTGTTGGGGTTTTACTGCCTGCTCTGCGCAAGAATGCTGGAGGGGGCAGACCCCATAGAAGCGGAATCGGATTGATTTGTTCATTTGGGGCAGGAATCCGCCCGCCTGCCCCTTTCTCTCTTGACTGAATCTTATGAAACAACCTATAATAAAAGATACAAAGGTCGCAGAAGGTCAAAACAATTTAATAATATGGCAACTTTTGAAACAGGGCTTTTGGCGGCAATAATCGTGGGATTAGTTGAAGTGGCAAAAAGATTGGGCTGTCCAAAAAAGTTTCTCCCGTTGTTAGCCGTAGTGTTGGGAATACTCCTGACAATGTTAAGCGGCTGGCAGGGCTGGGGAGTGGTGATTATTACAGGGATAATCAGCGGATTGACGGCTGTAGGGCTTTTCAGTTTTGCCCGGAACACCTACCAGGCAATTAAAAAATAATTATGAGTTTCCCAAAAAGTGGGCTTTTATCTTGTTGTTGGTGTCGGCATTCCTTTTCTGGAATAAGCCATCAGAGGTAAAAGCTCCGCAAGCACAACTCAGCGGGTTGGAAATGCCTATAATAGTGGGCGGGAACTCTCTCTTGGCTATACAATCGCACCAGAAGCGTCCTGATAGGGTTTTGGCGAGCTTTGGGGGCGTAAATGGTATATCAGAGCCAGAGAGGGTCAAGTCGCTGATAAGGGCAAAGTATCCTGATTTAAGCGATTTAATGATTAAATTAAGTTTCTGCGAATCGTCAAACAGGCACGAGGGGATTTGGGGCGATGACGGGAGGGCATACGGGGTTTTCCAGTTTCACCAGAGAACATTTAATCATTATTGTTTGGGGTCAAGATATGACTTGGAAGACCAAATTGATTGCACCTACAATATGCTGGAAATGGGTATCGGGAAAAAGCATTGGACTAATTGCTGGATACGGGAAAGGTTAGATAAGTTTGTAAAATAGTGCGTCTTGATAGACGATAAGAAACCGCCTTAATCGGGCGGTTTTTTGTTTTGTAAAAAAGTTATTCCCAGATGCGTAAAAACTAATAAACACAAAAAAGTTTTCCACAGCCCCCCGAAAAACCTAATGAAATCAAGGGTTTTCAAGGACTTGACTTGTTGTTGTGAAAAATATATTATTAAATTGAAGAAGAGATTTATAAAAAAGGTCGAGAAAAAATATAAAACAATTAAAACAAAAAATATGACAAACTTTAATTGGGAGCAATCGCTAAAAAATGAATTAAACTTTTTGCAGGAAACAAGCAGAAGTTTATTCAGCAAGGGGGAGTCCGAAGACATTGCCCCCAGATGTAGAAAGTGCGGGGAAGTAATCAGCCCCGAATCGCCAGAGGACGATAAGTGTGATAAGTGTTGCGTGTAAGTTATCAAAGGTCGCAAAATTATTAAAAAATAAAATTATGGACACAAAGAAAGAAAACATTTTAACCTTCTTGGTGTTAGCGGCAATTATAGTCGCAATGTTCATCGCACTTTTTGTTGGAGTTGGCAAGTCGGAAAAGCTGGAATGCCTGAAATGGCAGAAAGAGGCGGAGGAATACCCTGATTTCTTTTTGACCGAGTGGCAGAAAAAGCAATGCGAGCATCATAAAGTAGAAATTAAATTGTAAATTATGGAAGAAGAAAAAGAATTTAGCGAGGAATATCCTCTGGGCGGTTGTATAGAGCTATACGATATTTGGAGGGAAGATGAATTAACAAAATAATATGAGCGATAATTTTCTGAAATTAACGCCAAAAGAAAAAGAGTTTTACGTAAAACTGATTAAGTATTATACAGACCATCTTGTTGAGCCGACAAGGGAGGAATTGTCGCATTATCTCAAAATGTCGCCCCAGTTATGCCAGTATTATATTTCAAGGTTGAAGAAAAAGGGAATTAAAACATAAAGGTCGCAAAAAACTATAAGAACTTGTAGGTTATGAATAAAAAAATAATAGCAAAAGACCAGTGGGACGAAAAGTTTTTAAGGGAGAATTGGACTATGCCCTTTGGCTCGCTGTGCAATTTGGTCGGGCAGGCATATCAGGGGCGAAAACTGAC
>JBBIQC010000564.1:0-3701 GCA_037442585.1 Oscillatoriales cyanobacterium bin_317 | reverse complement strand
CTCATCATTCATTATTTTACAAGGCTCTGCCCGGGACGCCGATGTGCCTTGCAATGACAATTCGCTGAACTTCCGAAGTCCCTTCGCCGATGTCGAGGAGTTTTTGGTTTCGGTAGTGGCGCTCGACGGCATATTCTTTCATCAAACCATATCCCCCGTGGAGCTGGACAGCCTGATAAGCCACACGATGGTACATCTCGGAGCAATACATCTTTGCCATCGCCGATTCTTTGCCGAAGGGCCGATGCTGTTCACACAACCAGCAGGCTTTATAAAGGAGGAGCCTTGCCAGTTCGATCTCTGTGGCCATGTCCGCTAGTTTGAAGGAATTGACCTGAAAGGTGGCAATCGGTCTTCCGAATTGCTCCCTTTCGCTCGCATATTTGAGTGCCAGTTCAAAAGCCCCCTGGGCACCGCCCAGGCCCATTGCGGCGATGCTGAGCCTTCCGCCATCGAGGGTGGCAAGCATTTGATGAAATCCATCTCCCTGCCGTCCAAGAAGATTCTCTCTGGAGACTTTGCAGTCTGTGAAGTAGAGTTCGCCGGTGTTGGATGCCCTCCAGACCATTTTCCCATGCATGGCCTTGGTCGTAAAACCGGGTGTGCCATTCGGGACGAGGATACAGGAGATTTCAGGCCGGCCATCCGCCCTTTTCCCTGTGACCGCCTGAACCGTGCAGACCCTGCTGATGTCAGTTGTGGAGTTGGTGATAAAGATCTTTGACCCATTGAGCACCCAATAGTCTCCTTCAAGCACGGCCGTTGTCTTGGAAGCGCCGGCATCGGACCCTGCATTTGGCTCAGTCAATCCGAAAGAGGCGAGGGCCTTTCCTGAACAAAGGTCAGGGAGCCATTTCTGCTTTTGTTCCTCATTTCCGTAATAATAGATGGGTGAGATGCCAAGTGAGTTTCCAGCCGCGAGGGTTGCTGCCTGTGAGCCATCGATACGTGCGATCTCTTCCACGGAGATAATATAACCCACGTAACCCACATTGCTTCCGCCATATTCTTCTGGGACAAAGGGGCCGAATAGCCCGAGTTCGCCCATTCGCTTGGTTAGATGGTAGGAGAATTCTTCTTTATCGTCGAGTTCCTGGGCAACAGGGGCAATCTCCTTCTCGGCGAAATTGCGAACCATCTTTCGTAGCATTTGTTGCTCTTCGGTCAAATCAAAATCGAGTGCCATAGGTTTCCTCCGGAAACAGTTTTGAGTTCGGAGTTCAGAGTTCAGAGTTTTAATATCCTATACTCCGAACTCCGAACTAATGACTCCGAACCCCCTTACGCTCCCCTCTCCCCCACAGGGGAGAGGGATGGGGTGAGGAGCGAATTATTTGATGGGTTTAAAATACTTAATATCCAAAACGCTTCCTTCCCTATCTTTTTTGGCTTTAAAGACCGCCTCCACGGGCATTCCAATATAGACCTTCTTAAAATCCACTTCGCCCAGCCAGTGGACAAGCCCCCCGTCGGTTCCATCAATACGGATGACCGCAACCAGGGATGGAGTTTCTTTTTTCATGCCGTCGAAAGTTTCATAGCATTGCGTAAAGGTGTGGACCGTTCCCTTTGTCCCCACTTCAACGTAGCTATCTTCCAATCGGGCAAAACATTTTTCGCAGTAGGTCCGGGGCGGGACATAGGTGATGTCACAAGCATCACATCTGGCCCCGAAGATCTTGCCGTTGATGATCTCACGGAAGAACTTTTCTCCGGCCCTTCCCACGGTATAAATATAGTTCATCGGGATCTGACCTTCCCAGTAACCGATATCCGTCGTCTTCTGAAATCGCTCAATCAATGCCATTTTTTCACCTCCATTATACGTGACTCGTGCCCCGTGACTCGTGACTGAAAATCTTTAAAAATCGAATCACCAATTACCAACACGAATCACTTGATTGGTTTAAAATATTTTATATCCGTGATTGCCCCGATTCTCTCCTCGGGCGTTTTCCAGACCGCTTTCACCTTCATCCCACGGTAAATCTTCCAGGGATCGACCTCGCCGAGGTGATGGAGAATGCCCATCCCTTTTGAGGCCCCATCAATTTCGATGATGCTCAGAGTGATTGGCCGGACGCCTCCCTTAATATCAAGGCGCGCCGCCTTCCAATCGACATGGCCTATGATCCAGGTGTTCACAATTCCCGTATCTTCGACATAGACCCATTCCCCAGAGGGTACCCAGCAAAGTTCGCAGAACATCCTGGGTGGAATCATGATACGATGACATTTGTCGCATTTTTTGCCAATAATTTTGCCGTTTTTAAGTTCCGCCAAATACCTGCCAATGGCAGGGCCATTGTCCCAGGCATATTTTAACTTTGGCTCCCATTTTGCAGAGAGGACTTTTCCTTCTAAGATCTCCTCAACGGTTAGTTTTGTCGCCGAATTAGCAACCATCTTTTCTGTAAGCTCCATATTTTCACCTCCTTTTAGCTTCTCAATTTAGCTTCTCAATACGACTACGGTTCCAACCTGCATTAAGTCTCCCCAGGCATTGGCCACTCCACAGGTGGGGTTGCCGGGGACCTGCCTTTTTCCAGCCGTTCCTTTTAATTGGAGATAGAGCTCCAAGACTTTCATGATACCAGCAGCAGAAATTGGGTTTCCGACCCCAAGCAGTCCTCCCGAGGGAGAGCAGGGTAGGTTTCCATCCCTATTAAAGTGTCCATCCACCAGCATCTGGACCGATTTGCCTCTTGGGGCCAGCATCAATCCTTCAATGTGATGGAGTTCTTTGTAAGTGAAGGGATCATAGGGCTCGGCTACATGAATCTCTTTAGATGGCTCCTTGATCCCGGCCATTTTGTAGGCCTGGCGAGCGGCTACTTCAAGATAATCCGGATAGTAGAGATCTCGGGTGCACCAATAAGCCGTATCCAGACACCAGCCCACTCCGTCGATCCAGATGGGTTTTTCAGTGACCCTACGAGCCACGTGCTCCGCGGCTAAAACAAGACAAGCCGCGCCATCGCTTGTCGGGCTGATGTCAAGTCGATTTACAGGCCAGGCCATAATCTCTGAATTGAGCACATCCTCAACCGTTATTTCTCCCGGCAATTGTGCACATGGATGGTCCATTGCGTTCTTCTTATTTTTTACTGCTACCAAAGCGATATCCTCTTTCCTGTAACCATGAGTGGTCATAAAACGATTCATCTCAATCGAAAAGATATAGATCAGGGTAGGGTAGAGGGGCTGTTCTGTGGTGTGGTCAAAAATCGTGAGAAAGGCACCTGCCGGATGGGGATAGGCACAGGACATCTTCTCCTCTGCTACGACCAAACAGGTATCGAACATTCCTGAGGCCACCATAAACCACCCGTGAGCGGGCGAGAGGACACCCGTTCCACCTCCAACAAAGTGTCTCATCACCGGTTTTCGAAAGGCTCCTGCACCGTCAGAAAGATATTCTCCCTTCATATGAATTCCATCGAAAGCATCGGGCGCACTGCCGATGGTGACACAATCAATATCAGAAAGTTTCATCTCACAGGAATCCAACGCCATTTTGACTGCTTCATAAGCAAGCTCCTTGGGCGTTTCCTGGGCGTTGCGATAAAATTTAGTCATACCTCCTCCAACAATAGCAACTCGTCTCATCTTTTCACCTCCTCCTTAATTGCTCAGAATGACAACCGTTCCGGTTGTCGTAGGGACGCCCCTCCAGCTCTGGGCCAGCCCTGTGGTTACAT
>JBBIQC010000563.1:0-3672 GCA_037442585.1 Oscillatoriales cyanobacterium bin_317 | reverse complement strand
AAAGCCGGACGCATCTGGTATGGCTCTCCGGGGTTGTTGGAACAGTGGGTGAAGGAGTTGCAGGGGTGATGGGTAGAGACGTTTCGGCGAAACGTCTCTACTGTTCGATATACACCGATCCCTGCTCCTGACCCGCGATCGGAATGCTTTTGTAGCGCAGGGTGCCTGTCACAACAATTTCCTGGCCTTTTTCGGGAGCCTGTTCTGTAGTGAGTACCCAGATTTTCCCAGTTGAGTCTTGCAGTTGGTAAACGGTTCCTCCCAGTAGGGGAGCGTGATCGCCGACTGTCCCTTTGAGGGTGACGATCGCATCTTTTCCTTTGGATGGAACATCCTGGATGGCGATCGTCTCAACCGCAGGACTGGCACCCGATTCTGAAATCGCAGGACGACCACAGCCCGCAACTGGTAGCAGCAACAACCATCCGACGAACTGAAGCTTGAGCAGGGTGGCCAGGGGTTTAGGAGCAGGAAGTCTCAAAATCAGCATTACAAGCGTCAGCGAATCTGCGAAACTTATGGACAGCTTAACGCTGTGTTGGCAAAGACGACACGATCTGGAAAACATTTCATCTTCGTTGCGAATTCATGTCTTCTCAAACTGCCCAACTCCTTGATGGCAAAGCCCTGGCCCAAAGGATCCAGGAAGAATTGGCCCAGCAGATTCAAACTCTCCAGGCGCAAAATCAGAGGCTTCCCGGTTTAGCCGTCCTCATGGTGGGAGATAATCCGGCCAGTGCCGCCTATGTTCGCAATAAAGAGCGGGCCTGTCAGAAGGTGGGGATTGCCTCCTTTGGGCGACAGTTCCCCACTGAAACGACGCAGGCTGAGGTGGAACAGGCGATTCAGGCTCTCAACCAGGACGATCGCGTGGATGGCATTCTTGTGCAACTGCCGCTCCCGGAGCATCTGGACTCCGTAGCGTTGCTGAATCAGATTGCTCCCAGTAAAGATGTGGACGGCTTACATCCGGTGAACATGGGTCGCCTGGTGCGAGGAGAACCGGGTCTGCGCAGTTGTACACCTGCTGGAGTGATGCGGCTGTTGCAGGAGTATCAAATCGATCCCAAGGGAAAACATGCGGTGGTAATTGGGCGCAGTATTTTGGTGGGCAAACCCCAGGCATTATTACTGCTGGAAGCGGATGCGACGGTGACGATCGCCCATTCCAAAACTCAGAACCTGGCCGCGATCGCCAGTAGCGCCGATATTCTGATTGCTGCCATTGGCCGACCTGGATTGATCACGGCAGACATGGTGAAACCAGGGGCTACCGTGATTGACGTTGGCATCAACCGAATTACTGACTACGAAGGGAAATCCTATTTAGTGGGTGATGTGGAATTTGAGACAGTGCGCCAGGTGGCTGAGTTTATTACCCCAGTTCCCGGTGGGATCGGCCCCATGACCGTCGCCATGTTGCTAAGTAACACCGTTCAGAGCTATCACCAACGACATTCGTAATCGGACTTCATGTTCGATTTTCATGTTCGATGTGTGCAGAAAGCTCCGTAAAATGATGAGGAATAGGTACTGTTCGTGGGGAGGCAAACAGGAATGGTAGTCATAGATAACAAACCGACGGCTCAAACAGGAGTTAGCTTCGACTTGACGACCTATTTAGAGGAACGGCAGGCGATCGTGGAAGCAGCCCTCGATCGCTCCCTGCCTGTGGTGTATCCCGAAAAAATCTATGAAGCGATGCGCTACTCCCTGATGGCCGGCGGGAAACGACTACGTCCCATCCTGTGTCTGGCTACCTGCGAACTGACTGGAGGCACCGTGGAAATGGCCCTGCCAACGGCCTGTGCCCTGGAAATGATCCACACCATGTCTCTGATTCACGATGATTTGCCCGCGATGGATAACGATGATTACCGACGGGGTAAACTCACGAACCACAAAGTTTTTGGCGAAGATGTGGCAATTCTGGCGGGCGATGGCCTGCTGGCTTATGCCTTTGAACATGTTGCCGTTGAAACCCAAAATGTTCCCGCCGATCGCCTGCTCAAGGTGGTGGCCATGCTGGGCCGAGCCGTAGGTGCCGCTGGATTGGTGGGGGGCCAAATCGTGGATCTGGACTGTGAAGGCAAACCCGATGTCTCCCTCGAAACGCTCAACTTCATCCATAACCACAAAACAGCCGCCTTGCTGGAAGCCTCTGTCACTTCTGGGGCTGTATTGGGGGGTGCGTCTGAAGCCGATTTGCAACGCTTATCCCGATATGCTCAAAACATTGGGCTGGCCTTCCAAATTGTGGATGACATTCTCGATATCACCGCCACTCAAGAAGAGTTGGGCAAAACGGCAGGTAAGGATTTGCAAGCTCAAAAGGCAACTTATCCCAGTATTTGGGGCCTGGAGGAATCCCGCCGACAGGCTGAGCATTTAATTGCGGGGGCCAAAGCAGAATTAGCTGAGTTCGGTGACAAAGCCGCTCCTTTGATCGCCCTGGCTGAATTTATTACATCCCGCACCCATTAAACCTGTAAGCTGGATTCCAGCACGGCTACCGATCGCTCATCTTGCCCTCCGATGGCTCCTCGCCCGACTTTTTATTTCTGCTCAAACTGACTTTCTTATCCCCCTCAAAAACCATGCAGGACTTTGGCGATATTCTTCACAACCAGGTGCTGCTGGTTGCAATTGCAGCCTGTTTAATCGCTCAAGCACTCAAAATTGCCGTTGACCTGGCCAAAAATGGCAAACTGAACATTCGTGCCCTGGTGGAAACGGGTGGAATGCCCAGCGCTCATTCTGCGTTTGTGACTGCCCTCGCGACTGGAGTGGGGCAAACCCTGGGTTGGGCCAGTCCCGAATTTGCGATCGCCGTGGTGTTTGCAGCGATCGTCATGTACGATGCGGCAGGTGTGCGGCAGGCGGCAGGTAAACAGGCGCGCGTGCTCAACCAGATCATCGACGAATTTTTTGAAGGCGACCATCAACTTTCAGAAGCTCGGCTGAAGGAACTCTTAGGCCACACTCCCTTTCAAGTGATTGCCGGTTCTGTCCTGGGAGTCGCCATTTCCTGGTTTGCCGAGTGGGCCTATTAGAAAAAGTCTGGTTCTAAATTAAACCAAGTCCAGCTAGAGAACGGTCGTTTTCCGATCAGAGAAACTCCGGTTCTGGACTTGGACAAGGTTTAGTCAAGGATACGAAAGCATTTCGTGCCGACTTGGACAGATTGATTGCGACCCATCCTGAATTTTTCCAGTGGGGATCGAGGCAAATTACTGTTTTCATGGATTTGTGGAATCGGGCAAATTACACCTGAGCACCCGTCGGATTCGGTTGAAGTGCAAAAGACCCGCAAACCATCCCCCCCTCACCTGGTTGCCGATGAGCAGCATAGCTGGTGGTGGGGAGAGCGGGTTTATATTACAGTGACAGCAGCCATTGGCTGTTTTTTAGGGGTGAGTGTGACCCAGAGAAAAACGACTTCTACTGATTTCCCTGGCCTTACCAGAATCTTGCGGCAGAAGTCGGAGATCCTGGGAGAGACTATTTTTCCAAAACTGCGGCGATTAAAGAAAGGGCGACAACTGGGGCAGTAACAGCACGGAGAATGCGATCACCAAGAGAAACGGGTTGGTAGCCTGTGGCGATCGCCCGCTCCACTTCAGTCTCAGTCCAGCCACCCTCATACACATTCCAACAGCCGTCCGAGTTTCC
>JBBIQC010000562.1:0-3681 GCA_037442585.1 Oscillatoriales cyanobacterium bin_317 | reverse complement strand
CGGGGATTGGCGATTGGCGATTGGGGATTGGGGAAGACTGCTGCATCCCGACTGCCAACTCCCTACTCCCTACTCCCGCTCCTCCAACAGGCTCTTGTTCCTGACCAGTGGACGTTATTGACAAGGGCGGCTCAGGCGGCAGAGGCGCGGGGATGGCAACTTTTCCTGGTCGGTGGGGCGGTGCGGGATTTGTTGATGGCGACGCTGAAAAATGGGGGAGCGAAGGCAGAGCAGTTGCTGATCGAAGATATTGATCTGGTGGTAGATGGCTTTCACCGGGCGGCGGATGTGGGAGCGGGGGTAGAACTGGCCCGATCGCTCCAGTCTCTCTATCCCGAAGCACGATTGGAAGTGCATGGCAAGTTTCAAACGGCAGCGCTGTTGTGGCATCACGATCCAGTATTCAAGTCCTTGTGGATTGATATTGCGACTGCTCGGACAGAGTTTTATCCCTATCCAGCGGCCAATCCGGAGGTCGAAGCCAGTTCCATTCAGCAAGACCTGTATCGACGGGATTTCACGATTAATGCTCTGGCAATTCGCCTGACTCCTCCCAGACATGGGGAGTTGTTGGACTTTTTTGGTGGTGTACTGGATTTACAATCCAAGCAGATCCGAGTCCTGCACGCGAATAGCTTCATTGAAGATCCGACACGCATCTTTCGGGCGGTACGGTTTGCCGTGCGGCTGCATTTTCAGATTGATGAGCAAACCGAGGGCTATATTCGCCATGCGATCGCCAGCGGCATCTATCGTCAAATTCACGATCAGACCGATCCCCAATTCCGCGCCCCTGCTCTGCAAACTCGCCTGAAAGCAGAACTAAAATCCATCCTCCAGGCTCCCTACTGGAAAGCCGCTCTGCATTATTTGGCTGACTTAGGTGCTCTGCAATGTATCCATCCCACCTTTGAACCGAATCCAGAATTGTGGCGGCAACTGCGCCTCATCGAGCGTTGGCTGAAATGGCAAAATCAGCAACAACACTCCGAATTCAAAATTCAAAATTCAAAATTCAAAATTCAGAATCCCGACTGGCTGTTACTGCTGGAGACCCTTCTGGCTCATGTAGCTCCCCAGTATCGCGGCGCGATCGCAGAGAATATGCAGCTTCCCGCTGACAGCATTGAACGATTGAGCCAACTGGCAACGGTGCAGGAGAAACTGTCCCAAAAACTGCCTACCTGCACTCGGCCCAGTCAGGTGGTGCAGTTGCTGCAGCCCTATGATCTGCCGATGTTGGTGCTGCTGGCGATTCGCAGCGATCGCGTCACCCGTCGTCAGATCTGGCGATACCTGATGGACTGGTCACTGGTGAAGGCTTCTCTGAATGGGCGAGATTTGAAAGTGTTCGGCTATCGACCGGGACCGCAATTTAAGGAGATTTTGGAGGCTCTAACGGCGGCCACAGTGGATGGTCAGATTCGCGATCGGGCAGAGGCAGAAACATTTTTGCAACAAAAATATCCTCTCTAGAAGTCGGATTTCTCTTCCCTAAGAAGTTGGGTTTCTTATGCAAAGAACCATAGATTTCTTGCCTCATATTCAGAAACCCGACTTCTGGAGAAATTTTAATGGTGCTTCTGAGTTTTCAGATGCCATATTCTTTCCAGCATGAGAATTTGGGAGCGGAGGAGACGACTGCGGTAGTTGTGATAACCGGAAATCGCAAGCACCAGCAGGACTGGAAATGTCACTATAAAACTGGCCAACCCCAGATCCACTGAGCTTAACTGGTTAGGATTGGTACTGGAATTCAATTGCACCGCACTGGTTTGTAAGTTTGACTGTAAGTTGGGAATATAGGGAGAAAAAACATTATTCATCCTACACCCCCTCAACACTTGCAAAGTGGGCGGAGGCAACAGTTGCAAGATCTAGTGGGACAGGGGTGATTGTCATCAGTTGCATAGTGGGGGATTCCTATGATTGTTTGGTTCCATGCTGCTAGAGTACTGAATGAGATAGGGGGCTGACATCCAACGATCGTCATGATCTGACCATGACGTTCATCATGATGATGGGATGGCAACTACGACAAAAGTTGATAAACCCTGCTCTAAATTTCGTCTAAAATAGAAAAACTGCCTGCTTACTTTTGTCCCATTGTGAACCACAATGAATCGTTCAACAGCTAGACGGCGGAGAGGCGTGATTCTCACTCCCCAAGGTTTGCAAAAATTGGTGGAAGCGAGGACAGAGGCAGAACGCCAATTCAATGACGGGAAGCGCTTCACACTAGAGCATTTGAGCGATCTCACTGGAATTTCAGTAGACAGTTTGACACGAGTATTCAAAGCTGAAACGGGAGTCGATCGAGAAACTCTGAAACACTGTTTTGCCGCCTTTGAGTTGGTGTTATCGGAAGCGGATTATTTTCAACCGGGGGCACCCGAACCCTTAAAACCTCAGGAAGAACCTGAATCATTGGCAGAAATTGACTTTCCAGATGGTCAGGTTTCCCTGAATTCGCCCCTGTATGTCGAACGGTTTGCCTTTGGAGATCCAGCTCGCGAGTCCCTGGAAATGGAGTGCTATCGAGCGATCGAGCGACCGGGTGTCCTGATCCGCATCAAAGCACCCCGTTTAATGGGCAAAACGTCTTTAGTCAATCGCATTTTGCATCACGCTGAGACTTTAGGTTGCCATGCCATCTCGATTCGCTTTCAACTGGCCGACAAAGCGATCTTTCAGGACTTAGAACGATTCCTGCAATGGTTTTGTGCCAATGTAGGTCTGGGATTAAGATTACCCAATCGGTTTGCAGACTACTGGGATGCCATATTTGGCAGCAAGATTAGCTGCAAGATGTATTTCGAGGAATACTTGCTGGCTCAATCTACTGCACCCATTGCTCTAGCCCTGGATGATATCGATCGCCTGTTTCAATATCCCGATCTGGCTGATGAGTTTTTTGGTTTGTTAAGAGCCTGGCATGAGGAAGCTAAGAACCGGGATATCTGGCGCAAGCTTCGGTTAGTGGTTGCCCACTCCACGCAGGTATATATTCCCCTAAATACAAATAAATCTCCCTTTAATGTTGGATTTCCAGTAGAACTGCCGCCCTTTACTCCAGAGCAGATTCAGGATCTGGCCGAACGGCACCAGTTAGAGTGGTCTACGCAGGCAACTCAGCAGTTGATGGCGCTGGTGGGCGGATATCCTTATCTGGTTCGGTTGGCATTCTATCATTTGTGGCGGGGTACCCTGGCCAGTAGCGAATTGTTGCAACTTTCGCCTGCTGCGATCGCTATCTACCAGGAACACTTGCAATACCTGTTATGGAATTTAGAACAGGAACCGCAATTATGGCAGGCGTTTGCCCAAGTTCTAGAGGCTGCCGCACCTGTGGAACTGGAATTAATTACGGCATTTAAGCTGCAAAGTATGGGGTTAGTTCATTTGCAGGATAAGCACGCTACTGTTAGTTGTGAACTGTATCAACGCTATTTTCGCGATCGCCTGCAGCCACGCGCCTAACGATACTGATATCCGCTAATCACCGCAAGTTGTAATTGATTAGCGAGTTCCAAACACGAAGTTATCCAATGCTCCATAGGCCGTATTATTTCCTGCACCAAAGTTGATGTCTACCCGTGTCAGGCCCACCCAATCCAGGCTGAGGGTTTCTAGCTGTTTGCTGGAGGTGATAAAGTTCGCAACTCGAGTTGACCCATTGGC
>JBBIQC010000561.1:2475-3684 GCA_037442585.1 Oscillatoriales cyanobacterium bin_317 | reverse complement strand
GACTCCATGCTGGGCGTACCGGGATTAAAGGAAGTCTACCGGGCGGGTAAAGTGGCGATCGCCAATGCTTTAGGAACCGGAGTCGCCGATGACAAGGTGATCTACTCCTACGTCCCCGACATGATTCGCTACTACCTGGGCGAGGAAGCCATTATCCCCAACGTTCCCACCTTCCTGTGCTGGGAACCACATCAGCAGAGCCATGTCCTAGCCAATCTCGACAAACTGGTTGTCAAATCTGCCGGAGAGTCAGGAGGGTACGGGATGTTAGTCGGCCCCCATGCCACCCCCGAACAACGGGAAGAATTTGCCCAAAAGATCAAAGCCTTCCCCCGCAACTACATCGCCCAACCCACCCTCTGCCTGTCGCGAGTTCCCGCGATCATTGACGATCAATTCGAGGGCTGCCATGTTGATCTACGACCCTACATCCTCTATGGCAAAAATATTTTCGTCAATCCCGGTGGCCTCACCCGTGTTGCCCTGCGGCGTGGCTCTCTGGTTGTGAACTCTTCTCAGGGAGGCGGCAGTAAAGATACGTGGGTGGTTTGTAAAGAATAGGGATCAGGGATTGGGGATTAGGGAAACTCACAACTCTTAACTCTCAACTTTTAACTCTCAACTCAAAACTTAAAACTGAGAACTCAAAACTCATCTATGCTAAGTCGTGTTGCTGATTCAATTTACTGGTTAACTCGATATGTCGAACGGGCTGAGAATGTGGCCCGATTTGTGGAAGTTAACCTGAACCTGTTGCTGGATTCGTCTTCCGTTACAACGCAATGGGAGCCGATCGTGCTAACGACAGGAGATTTGCCGCTGTTTCGCGATCGCTACGGGAACGCTACGGCAGAGAATGTGATCCGCTTTCTCACCTTTGATGCGGATTATCCTAACTCCATCCTGTCCTGTTTACGAATTGCCAGGGAGAATGCTCGATCGGTTCGGGATGTCATTTCGTCGGAGATGTGGCAGCAGGTCAACTCCTTCTATTTGATGGTGACGGAGGTGGCCCAATCTGGGCACCTATCCGATCTGACGACTATTCTCAAATTCTTTGAGGAAGTGAAGTTGCACAGCCATCTGTTTGCTGGAGTGATGGATGCGACAATGACTCACAATGAGGGATGGCATTTCGGGCAAATTGGTCGCTTGATCGAACGGGCGGATAAGACGGCTCGAATTCTGGATGTGAAGTACTATATTCTG
>JBBIQC010000561.1:0-2449 GCA_037442585.1 Oscillatoriales cyanobacterium bin_317 | reverse complement strand
CCAAAGACGTAGGCTCTACGTTAGATGAACTGCAGTGGATGGCGTTGCTAAGATCAGCCAGTGCTTATGAAATGTATCGTAAGCAGGGGGCACACCGAATTTCACCGATGGCCGTGGCTGAGTTCTTGGTTCTGGATAGAGAATTTCCCCGATCGGTGCGCTCCTGTATTACGCGGGCCGAGCGATCGCTCCACCATATCACTGGTACTCCCGTTGGCAACTGGCGCATCCCGGTTGAACGCTCCCTGGGTCGGCTGCGATCGGATCTGGATTACATCACCATTGAGGAAATCATTCACCAAGGACTACATGAGTTTCTGGATGATTTGCAAAGTCGGATGAACGAAGTCGGCGACAAGATTTTTACGACCTTTTTCTCTTTGGAAACAGTCGCTTAGCCTGCATTACTCATATAAGGGATTTGCCAGTAAATAGTTGTCCCTGAAAAACTATCCAGAACTAGACAGAACAAGGGTATCAGGGGCTGAGCAAGGTTGTAAAATAACCAGAAAATGCAGTCAAGACGGCAAAATCTGGTGAAATGAGTCGTGGATTTCGCTCCAAACAAGGGGCATCCTCCAACCTGCAACCCTTACTCAAAGACCTCCACGGCCAGGTCAACGTGCCAAGCAACAGACCCGCCAGTTGCGCACCTACTTGGGGCGAGTGATTCGCGACATTGAACGCCAAGGGAGCGACTGACCCTCAGGCTTGCAAGCATTGCTGGAGATTGCTAAAAGGATTCACCAGCAACAGCCCCAAGACAGCGGCAAACTCTACAGTGTCCATGCGCCTGAAACTGAGTGCATGGTCAAAGGTAAGGTGCACAAATGCTATGAATTTGGCTGCCAGGTGGTGCTGGTGACCACTCAGGTGAGCAATTGGATTGTGGCCCTCGATGCTGTGCATGGCAATCCCTATGATGGAGCCACGTTGCAGGGGGCACGGCTTCTCTGATTCAGAGTGCTTCGATCGCTTGAATCCAGTTTTTCAGGGACGACTACTTAAAATAGCGCGATCGCAAAGAGACGATCGTCTCCAAACTCAACGAAAGTCATAGTTCTTTTCCCCCTTTCGTTGATAGAAATCTCTGACGTTTTTCAGTGTGGTTCTTCCGTGAAAATTTCTATCCTGGGATTACCAGTGAATAACAAATGTGTCCAGCATAACGAGTTTATTGACTCACGAATGAGACATCTTTAGAAGTCAAAATCGTAGAAATGAATAAATAAGCAAGCTGATTTAACTTTAATCAGTTAGATTGAGGCACAAAAAATCACTGAAACACACTAACTTGGAGAACAATTATGTCAAACGAAAACATCATTCGCGCTTGGAAAGATGAAAACTTCCGTAACAGCCTGAGCGAACAGGAACGCGCATTACTACCAGAAAACCCAGCCGGGATGTCTGAACTGTCAGATGAAGCTTTGAAAACGATCGCAGGCGGTCTAAGAGCAGGCGGTGGCGGTGGCGGTGGCACAGGCTGCGGCACAGGGGGTAATTGCACCAAATGTGACCCCTGCAGTGGAAAGTTATATTAACACTCATTAGTTAATTATCTGACCATCGGAAAGAGCTTTCTAGAGCAATCAACTCTAACCGAACGTTCAGGCAGAGAGCTATCCCTGTTTGTACGATTTCGTAATTAAACAAAAAGGAGTCAAGAAGCCATAAAGGCTTCTTTTCTCCTCTTGTTTGTTAGGGTAATATCCAAAACTTTCTCTCACTATGCAGGGGTTAAAAACGTGAATCAAGAATACTTTCAAACGGCTGACTGGTATAGAGCGATCGACTTAAAGGAAAGAATTGCCTCACTCTTAGCAGGTGTCAATCCAATTCAAAATAGGCAAGTCAATACAGATTTAGCTCGAAATCGTTTGGAACGATGGCACGAACAAGATCCTTTTTCCAAAGACTCTTACTTCGCCGAGCGGTTAGCAATGGATGGGATTGATGAAGAGCAATTCTTATCACTGCTTGGTGAACCTATCGAAGCTATACAAGCCCGTTTTTCCGAAACTCCTGCCTGGTTGCAACAAATTGCCGCAGCCTTTTCAAATAGCTCTGAACAGCTTCATCTTCCAGGAGCAACACAGAATATAGAAACCAATTCATTTTTATACTTAGTTGAACCGCTGATCTGCCAAGCCTAAAATCAATTATCTGTAGGAATCGAAAGTCTAAATCAACAACATTCAGAACTCCCCTTTGAAGCCAAAACAGCGACAGAGATGTTGCTGACCAATTTGACAGTACAGTTACGTCAAATCTTAAACCGTACCCTCGTTCTAGAAATGAATGTGGCTCGTCTGCAAGGGTTGCTGCCAGGGGATACCCCCCAAGAGCGATTTGGCAGTTTTGCAGAACGTTTGCGTCAGCCAGAGGTTGCCCTTGCTATTTTGCAAGAATATCCTGTCTTGGCTCGCCAAACGACGATTTGTATTAA
>JBBIQC010000560.1:0-3689 GCA_037442585.1 Oscillatoriales cyanobacterium bin_317 | reverse complement strand
ATCAACTGAGCAAATAAACCGTCCTGCTGCGCCAGTTGATCAAAGCTACCCTGTTGCACAATGCGGCCATTCTGGAAGACGTAAATGCGATCGGCGTTGCGAATGGTGCTGAGGCGGTGAGCGATCGCAATCCGGGTGACTTTCAGGCGCTCTAAACTCTGGCTCACGATCGCTTGAGTCCGGTTATCTAAAGCGCTGGTCGCTTCGTCGAATAACAGGATTTTGGGTTTGAGTACCAGCGATCGGGCAATCAGTAACCGTTGCCGTTGACCGCCGGACAGGTTGGTGCCTCCTTCACTGACCACCGTATGCATCCCCATGGCCATGCCTTCAATATCCTCGGCAAATCCAGCCATGCGAGCCGCTTCCCAGGCTTCATCCATGCTAATTTGTGCGCCCCCAGCAATGTTCTCGAAAATGGAGGCAGACATCACCCGGCTATTTTGCATCACCACACCCAACTGACGGCGCACGGCATGCACATCTAAACCGGAGAGATCCTGTCCATCGTAATAAACCGTGCCGGATTCAGGACTGTCAAAGCCCAGCAATAAGCGGAACAGGGTGGATTTGCCACTGCCAGAGGCTCCCACCAGAGCGATAAATTCTCCCGGCTCGGCTCGCAAGCTAACATCATCCAGGGTCATGGGGCCATCGTTACGATACCGGAAAACCACATGATCGACCACGACCCGGCCCATTAACCGTCCCGGATCGGCCTTGTTACCATCGACTTCGGGTTTGGCTTCTAGAATCGGTTTGGCCCGGTTCCACAGGGGAACCACTTGCAACACATCCACGATCGTACCGCTCAGGCTGGTAGTGCCACTGATGAAGGTGCCAAAGGCGGCATTAAAGGCCAGGAATGTCCCGGTCGATAACCCAGCGGCCTGCCCTTCAGGCGCTTGTAAGAGGCCAACCGCAAACCAGAAGAGAATGCCAGTGGTCAGGGCAGGCAGAATTTTGTTAATTACGGTCAGCACATCTTCAATTCCTTGCGTACTGAGCATGAGTTTGATCTGATGGTGGTATCGCTTGCCCCAGTAGGCAAAGGCGCGGGATTCGGCTCCAGCGACGCGCAATTTGGTGACCCCGTTGATCAATTGCACCATCACGCCTAGCAGTTGACCCTGTACTTCCATCAACGGTCGGACTTTTTTCAAGGTGAGGACGCTAGAGACAACGGTAACGCCGACATTCACCAGGGCAACCAGCACCGCGATCATCGCCAGGGTGCCGCTGTAGTAGAACAACAGCCCCAGGTTGAGCAGGGAAAACAGGCTGGAAAACACGCTTCTCAAGACGGTGCTGCTGAGTTTCTGGCGAATCTGGCTGACGGCACTCACCCGCGAACTCAAATCCCCAATGGCGTACTGCCGGAAGAAAGCCGGTTTGAGCATGAGCAAGCGATCCCAAATGGCGGCCTGGGTGGTGGCATCCGCAAAGGTTTCCAGCCGCATGATGGCAAATCCCTGGGACAGTTGAAATAGGGTGCTGCCCAGAGCCGCGGCAAACAGTCCCAGGCCAATTTGCACCAGCAGGCGACGATCGGCATCGGGAATAGCCTGATCAATCAGAATCGCCGTTGCCTGGGGGGTGATCATCGACAATAGCGTACCAACCACTCCCGCCAGCAGGACAATCAGCAGTTCTTTGGCATGACCCCAAACGGCAAATTGCAGCAAATCCAGCGTATGCAGTACTTTATTCGGGAGCGGACGGTAGAACATATAAGCTGTCGGTGCCAGTTCTGCGGCCTGCCGCTGCTTGAGGGGAATTCGTCGCTGTCGTTGCGGATCAAACATCTCGTAGCGAGCGTTTTGGGTGGGTAACAGAGCGACGGGCCGATCGTCTTTGGTATAGGCCAGCAAGGCTCCACAGTCCTTCTGCCACCACTGGCCTTCTAAGGTGATGCGGCGCACCCGTAAGCGAGAAGCACGAGCGATCGCATCAATTGGATCGGCCACCCGGTTCAGATCTTCGGATTTGGCTGGGGGCTGAATCGTCACTCCTAGAAACCGTCCCACAGCCCCTGCTGCTGTCAGGAGGGCCTGTTCCGCATTCAGGGTGCCAGCGGGAGCAATAATCTTTCCGACTGTCGGTTGCAGCAGGTCAGCCAGATTGCCCAGCGTGTCTTCCATCATCTGCTGATTCAACTGCTGGCGATCGCGGAAACGGCTCAAGTCCGCCCGATACTGCTGTTCCTCCAGTAAGGCCACACAGTGCAGGAAATAGGCTTGCAGTTGAAATACGCCGTTCAACCAATCATTCGCATCTTCTAACTCTGCTGTCTCTAAGACTGTAAATTCGACGGCAGAGGCCATTTCCACCCAGAGATGAGAACTCAAGGGAAACCAATCTAGCTCAGCGGTCAGCGACAACTCCTGAAATCCCAGGAGGTCTGCTGTGCCGCTCTGAATGCGAATCCAGGCGATCGTGTTGTAAGCAGGTTGGAAAATGTCCCCCGGGTTAAGGGCAAAGTATCGCACACCCTCCGTCGGTTGGGGCAGGATGGGCGGAGTGATGTCACCGAGCGCCAAGCCAATTTGGTCAATCCAGGCCGACAACCAACCGATCGCTTCCTGATTTCCTTGCTGCAGGGCCAGTTGCAAGTCCTCCAGGGAGAGTTCGGTGACGGCCACTTCGGTCGTTGCGATCGCCAGAATTTGATAGGCTTGGCCGATCGTGGCGGTCGATAGCAGGGCCTGTCCAGCGGTGACGGTGAAGAGGTAGCGGCGGGTGCCTTCCGCGATGCCATTGCGGCAGGGGACGGCAAATAATGCAACGCAACCGGACTCTACAATCCAGAGGGTTTGCGGATCATCGAGGGCGATCGTGTGGTTGCCCCGAAACCGATGCACCTGACCCTGTAAAGCTGTATTTCTGACTTGATCCAGCATGAATGCTTCTCCTAAGAATTGCGAATAAAAATTACTCATCGGTCAAGGCAGAGGGCAGAAGCCTCACAACGCTTCTCCTTCACTGCGAATTAACTGTAAATAGTGGCCTTCCATCTGAGCCAATTGCTCATGGGTGCCCCGTTGAACAACTTTGCCCCGCTCCAGAACAATGATCTCGTCGCAATCCCGGATGGTGCTGAGGCGGTGGGCGACGATGATGCAGGTACAACCGCGCTGCCGCAGTTTCTGATCGATCCACTGCTCGGTTTCGGCATCCAGGGCACTGGTGGCTTCATCCATCACCAGAATCGAAGGATTGCTGACCAGGGAACGGGCAATTTCTAAGCGCTGCCGTTGCCCACCGCTTAAGTTGCTGGCTCCTTCGGCCAGGTCAGCGTTATAACCTCCCGGCAGGGACAACACCACGTCGTGAATAGCCGCATCTTTACAGGCGCGAATCAGGTGGGATTGGGGAACGGTGGCATCCCAGAGGGTCAAGTTATCGCGCACACTACCGGCGAAGAGGGAAATGTCTTGCTCCACCAGGGCGATCGAGTGGGTCAGCACGGGACGTGGAATGTTCTGCCGGGGCCGACCATCAAACAAAATCTCGCCTGACCAGATTTCATACAGGCCGCAGATCAGCTTGGCGACGGTCGATTTTCCAGAACCACTGCCGCCAACGAGTGCCACCCGCTGACCGGGTTTGAGGCGGAGGCTGAGATTCTCGATTAAGGGGGCAGCCGCGCGGCTATAGCCAAAGGTGACGTTGCGGAGTTCGACATAGCC
>JBBIQC010000559.1:2576-3705 GCA_037442585.1 Oscillatoriales cyanobacterium bin_317 | reverse complement strand
CACCTGGCTGGATAAGACTCAACCCCGCCAATGGATCATCGCCCCCAGTGGCCGTAATCTGGATCCCCTGCACGGTGCAACGACCCACCTGCATCTCACCCTTGATGATCTGGTTTCCCGGTTAGATCAAACCCCTACAGTGAACCCCTATACTGAAGCCTGGTGTACCGCAGATGCCCTGGTGAGGGAAGCGATCGACCAGGTCATGAGCAACACCAGCGATTTGTTTGAAGGCAAAGTCGCCTGGTTACTGTCCAAAATCCTACCCCCCGATACGCCCCTATTTATTAGCAGCAGTATGCCCGTCCGGGATGTGGAGTTTTTCTGGAGTCCCAGCAGTTCTCGCACCAAACCCTTTTTTAACCGGGGTGCAAATGGCATTGATGGCAGCCTTTCCACAGCGTTAGGGATCGCTCACCGCCAACCTCCCAGCATTATGCTGACGGGTGATCTGGCTCTATTACACGACACCAACGGGTTTCTGCTCAGAACTGCGTTTCACGGACATCTCACCATCTTGCTGATTAATAACCAGGGAGGTGGCATTTTTGAGATGCTGCCGATCGCCGCCTTTGATCCCCCCTTTGAAACCTTCTTTGCCACGCCCCAAGCGGTTGATTTCGCGACGCTCTGTGCCGCTTATGGAGTGGAGCATGAACGGATTCAGGATTGGGATCAGTTGGCCCAACGGTTAAATCCCTTACCGGATTCCGGCATGCGGGTATTGGAAATTTGTACCGATCGCAAGGCAGATGCCCAATGGCGGCAAAATAATTTAGGAACGTTCGCTGCAAACATTGCCCTACATCCCTATGCACGTTGACTGGCAAGTCGCCAAAACCTACGAAGACATCCTGTATCACAAGGCCGATGGCATGGCCAAAATCACGATTAACCGTCCCCACAAACGCAATGCCTTTCGCCCGGAGACGGTCTTTGAACTGTATGACGCTTTTTCCAATGCCCGCGAAGATCCCCGGATTGGGGTGGTGCTGTTTACCGGGGCAGGCCCCCATACGGATGGCAAATATGCCTTTTGTGCGGGTGGGGATCAGAGTGTGCGAGGGCAGGCCGGATACATTGACGGTCAGGGAGTGCCCCGCCTGAATGTACTGGATTTACAGAAGTT
>JBBIQC010000559.1:0-2555 GCA_037442585.1 Oscillatoriales cyanobacterium bin_317 | reverse complement strand
CAAAGTGGTGATTGCCCTGGTCGCTGGCTATGCGATCGGCGGTGGTCATGTCTTACATATTCTTTGCGACCTGACGATCGCCGCAGATAACGCCATCTTTGGTCAGACTGGCCCCAAGGTCGGCAGTTTCGACGGGGGCTTTGGCTCCAGTTATCTGGCTCGCATTGTTGGTCAGAAAAAAGCCCGCGAAATCTGGTATCTCTGCCGCCAGTACAATGCTCAACAGGCACTGGAAATGGGTCTGGTGAATTGCGTGGTGCCCGTCGAGCAGCTAGAAGCTGAAGGCATTCAATGGGCACAGGAAATCCTGGAGAAAAGCCCGATCGCCATTCGCTGCCTGAAAGCCGCCTTTAATGCCGATTGCGATGGTCAGGCAGGATTGCAGGAACTGGCCGGAAATGCCACGCTGCTGTATTACATGACAGAAGAAGGCTCTGAAGGAAAACAAGCCTTTCTGGAGAAGCGATCGCCCGATTTCCGGCAATATCCCTGGTTGCCGTAAAGCTCACTACGATCCCGCTACAATCACTGGAACTGGCTGGGCTGTTCCGGTCAGTTCTTCCGTAGTCGCCTCATCTGTATGAGCCATGATCGCTTCTTGCAGTTCCAGTACTCTTTGTGGCCAGAGCATCATATCGCCAAAATCCTTCCAGGTAGAAACAAAGGGTGAGGCAACCAAACTGCATGCCTCCCATTGACTTTTTACACCCACGTTTAATTTATTACAGTGTCCCCCACGCCGGCCCTGAGGAGTGTAGTACCGACAGTGACGACAGAGAAATGTGGAAGAAGAAGTATGATTCATAGATGTTTCTCTTAAAAGGAGGAGGACTACCGATCCCCATTGTCAGACAAAAGCATTTGAGCCACTTTGTCGCACTAATTCCTAGAGCCACAGCCCTGCCTAACTTTGTGGGGATCATTATTAAAATTCAGGTTTTAGATTGTCTTCAGATTCTTGAAAACAGCCAGGAAGTTTCCTTGAGAGTGAGCTGAAATTCTCGCCTACGGCCAATCTATACCTGAGGTGGGATCAAGAAAGGGCGGCAGATCTGCTCTTTCAAAAACGCTGATTCGCCAGCGATTTTAACCGCCCAACTTTGGCTCTGATATCCGTACTTTCTTGTAGATTTGGACCAATAAACAAAAACTACTCGGTGACTCTTTAAGCAAATCTGAGCAGTTCTGAGTAAATATCTGTAAAGAACGAATCACTCCTTATTCCCATCGATTTTTACTGCCAATGTTTTGCTGCACAAACTGCACATTGCTGCCAACGGGCAAGTTCTCCTGGCGGTGTAGGACAGTGGCAGTGTGGACACAAAGGCAGGTCTTTTGACCGCGATCGCATCCTAGCCGCCCAGGTTTGAAAGGCCATTACCGGATCCATCGGGGGGTCGTCCGATTCCGGATGGTGCGATCGCTGATTTTTCTGGCTGCTGGACGATCTGAGTAGCCGACTGGGATGCTCCTGCCAGAGTGCCGTTTGCTGCTCATCCCCTGGAAAGGAAGCCGAAGACGCTACTTCATGCCATTGGGCTGTCGAAAACCGGATGTCGTTAATTGAAAAAGACAGTGCTTTATTTAACTTTTCTAAAATTCGCTGACGTTCAAAAACCAGATTTTGTGCCCAGGCAGCACTCGAAGTAGCCACCTTTAAAATTCCTCGCTGTATGTTGTAAGGCCGTGTCTGGGCCGCCACAACACTCCCCACGACCTCACCCCAGCACCCCTGCACCTGTGCTAAATGATGGGCATCCTGTCGCTTGTATTGCCCTTCCAAATTGCCTAAAACTCGGTTCAAAGGTTGCAGAGACATGGTGTTAGAGGGGATTTAACCGAAAAAACTAATTCATTCTGCGTAAAGAAGTGTATAACTTTGGCTCTACATCTACTCAAACCAGAACAAATTGGAGATACTGTACGGGAATTCGCTAATGTTTTCGCAAATTAAACTATATTTAGCGTGATATACCTTATTCTATGCGTTGCTTCCTCTATATCTAGAAGATTCTTTTTAGAAGAGTAGATAGACCCAGGTACTTCAAGCAAGAAGTTGGTTAGGAGTTCTAGTCATGCATCCATCTTCCACCCTCTATTCTCCCCCTCAAGCCCCTCAGACTGACAGTTTACATCCCGTGCTCAAGGATGCTCTGGGTAGCCTGGATGTGCAATTAGAGGAAGAGTTAACTCGCTATCGACGGCTGAGAGCACTGGGTAAATCCGGGTATAGCCCTCATCAGACTACTTCTAAAGGAACGGCGAGAGTGCAACCGTCACCTGCGATCGCCCCAGTGACAAACCACTCTCCTATCCCTTCCCAGCCTCCAGAAGCGGGAACCGCAACCAGGACGGAAGTTGAAGCAGCATCCGTGGAAGTCCCGTCAACCAACCCTGCAGACTCTCAATCCCATTGGGAATTACAGGAGCTGGCGAAACGATATGCGGCCCAGATTCATCAGGAAGCTGAATTAGCTGCTGCTACCGATGGCCCCAATGACTATCTGGAATCGTCTGAAGAATGCGTCTGAGTTGTCCGGAGATGCTGGGAGCTG
>JBBIQC010000558.1:0-3744 GCA_037442585.1 Oscillatoriales cyanobacterium bin_317 | reverse complement strand
CGGACTCTCAGATTTTCGCAATTCTCCCAGCTTGCTCACCGAAATTGGGTCACTATCGATACCGATTAACCTTCGCCATTTGATGGACTACTAGCATCTATCTAATCGGCAGCAGCAGAGTGAACATGCTGCCTTTTCCTGGTTGGCTTTGAACCGCCAAACTTCCTTGATGGGTCTGGGCGATCGCCTGGACAATGGCGAGTCCTAACCCCGCTCCTCCTGTATACCGAGAGCGATCGCTATGCACCCGGTAGAAGCGATCGAAAATATGGGCCTGTTCTGACTCCGGAATGCCGATTCCCGTATCCTGTACCTGTAGCAGTACATGGGCCTCCTCCGCCATCAACCGGAGAATAATGCAACCTTCCTTAGGCGTGTATTGAATTGCATTCGTAATCAGGTTTGCCATTAAGCGATAAAGCTGCTCCTCATCACCCAGCACATAGACAGGTTGCTCTACCTGGATATCCAGTTTCAACGTCAGACCCGCCGCGATCGCTAATGCCTCAAACTCATCCATCAAATCCATCACCAGGTCATTCAGGCAGCAGGGTTGGCGTTTCAGGTTGAGGACTTTTAGATTCATGCGGGACAGCAGTAGCAGGTCTTGAACCAGTTGGATCAAGCGATCAGTTTGCCGATTCAGCTTGTTCAAAGTGTCTCGTGCTTCAACTTCGGGCAGTTTGTCCATCTCCAACGTAGACTCAATCATGGCTTTACTGGTCGCCAAGGGAGTACGTAACTCATGAGCAGCATCGGCTGTGAATTGCTGAATTTGCTGGTAGGAATGATACACAGGACGCATGGCTAATCCCGCTAACCACCAACTGGCCCCACTGATGAGCAGCATTGAGATTGGCAGACTCAGCCCAATTAACCAGGCGATCGTGGTCAGGTCTTCGTCAAAGTCTTTCAGCGATCGGCCAAGCTGCATATAGCCCCAGGTTTGCTGATGACCTGCCGTATCCAGGAGCATTGAGATTTGGTGAAAACGATTCCCTTGCCGATCCTCCAGGGTTTGCCACAATTCATTACCCCGAAAGGGTAGTCCCTCTGGTTGTTGTCCTACGGTCGCCACCAAGCGCCCCGACAGATCCAAGAACTGGATGTAGTAGCCCTTCTGTTGGAACAAGCTCAGGCTGTGGCGATGAGTCAGTTCCGGAGATGGTGAACAATTAGTGTTGGCAAGACAGACATAAGGTAAGACCTGTTTCACGGCTTGCTCATCCATGCGACCCGGTTGCTTCAGCACGGGTTCCAGTCCATCGTGGAGCGTCCCAGCAACGGACTCCAACTCTCTATGTAAGGCGTGCCAGCGAGTCTGGGTGATCATGTGGTAGAACACCAGTCCCCCTGCACTCAAAATCACTCCCATAACTCCGGCATACCAGAGTGCCAAACGACGACGCGAGAGGTTGAACAGCTTACTTTTGTACATGGGGCAGATTGAGGCGATAGCCTAAACCATACACAGTTTCCAGAAGTTGGGGGCAGCCATAGTCAGCAAGTTTACGCCGCAACAACCGCATCTGAGCCGGAACCACATTACTGGTTGGATCGGCCTGAATCTCCCATACCTGATTCATCAGTTGCTCCCGTTTCAGGATCTGATTGGGGTGCTGCATAAAGTACTCTAGCAATTGAAACTCTTTGGCGGTAAGGGGGATAGTCTGGCGATCGCCCTGGGCCGTTTGCATCGAAACAGTGACGGTGCCATAGTCTAACATCAGGTTGCCGACTTGCAATTGTTGGGGACGGAGTTGGGGCGATCGCCGCTGTAACGCCCGCAACCGTGCCCGCAATTCAGCCATCGCAAAGGGTTTAACTAAATAGTCATCGGCTCCCGCATCCAGGCCAATCACCTTGTCTTCCATGCGATCTTTCGCTGTCAGCATCAGAATGGGTAAGGTGTTATGCTGGGCGCGCAGTCTTTGACACAATTGGATACCAGACAACCCAGGCAGCAGCCAATCCAGGATTGCCAGTGTATACTGAATTTGCGGATTCTCCAGGTAGTCCCAGGCTTCCAAACCATCCTGCACCCAATCCACAATGTACTTCTCTCGACTCAAACTCTGTTGAATCGCCGCTCCCAAATTCGGTTCATCCTCAACCAGTAGAATTCGCATTGTGCTGTGAATGGGCTTCCTATCCCCAGTCTGACAGACGAGGATAAAACCTGGATGAAATTAATTTTGCATTCTTCTAGCGCTTTGGCAGTTCCAAACTCAGGTATTAACCGGATAACTTTTTAGTAGATTCAGTGCGAAGCTTTTTGATCGATGGGTTTCTTAAGTATGGATGTGGATGATTGAGCGGATTGGTTACCAGCTTTAGTTTGTTCAGCCAGACAAAGTGCTCTGGTATTCCGCCAAACAACATTTCTGATGTAAGTCGGATGATTGGGTACAGGTGGGGTTGAAGACTGAGCATCTCCTTTACAGGTAGTTTCATTTGCATTTGCAGCCGAGATTGAAGATACGAATGCCAAAATTACCACTGCAATAGCTGTTAACTTTTTCATAGGTTCTCCTTACCTAAACCCAAATCTATTTGGCTAGGCTGTCACTCCAAGATGGCAAATAAAAATAAAAACAAGATGAAATCGTGAGCTAAACCAAGTCCAGCTAGAGAACGGTCGTTTTCCTATAAGAGAAACTACGGTTCTGGACTTGGACAAGGTTTAATTTTGAAGATTAATTACGGCTGGTTATAGGGCAGCGAAAGCGCAATTGTAGTGTAAGTTTCCTGGGCTTCTGTTAAGGCTACCGTCGCTGCCCGAAGGAAAACTTACTGCTTAAAGCTGTAGCGAGCGTTGACTTTCTGCCCATCTACGGTAGAGAGAATGGCAATTTTATAATCTCCAGCAGGTGCACCAGGGAGTTTCGCTGTGTAATGCTGGTCGCCAGGGTCATATTTCATCTGCAGGCTCTTTTGACTCCCATTCGGTAGCTGAACTTCAGCGACCACCCTGGCATTGGGAACGGGATTATGATCGTTTCCTTTTAGCAAGTAGAACTCCAGATAGGCAGTTCCGCCTTCCTTCCCTGGCACAAATTCCAGATGATAGGGGCCAGATTCAATCACCTGTCCACCTTTGATCGAACCATCTTTGTGATGGTCGTCCTTCTCTGTGCTACTGGCAGTTGGGGAAGCCGCCGTTGTCTTGCTAGTCATCGAAGAGGGCGCGGTGTTTGGGTTAGCAACTGGACTACTGGTGGTACTGGTCGTTTGAGTGCCACTACTGCAAGCTCCAAGTGCCAGTAGTCCTAAGCTGCCAGCGAGAATGATGGAAGATTTGCAACTGTTCATGAATCGTCTCCTGATGTGAAATAACAAAAAAGGGTTAATATCTGGGACTGGGATGAGATTCGATCGCATTCACAAGAGCATCCTCCGAGCCAATACCTTGAGCATCGACTGGTCTGGATTTGGGAACCAACCAGCGACCAAACTGTGAATACAAAGCGGGAACCACCAGCAAAGTCAGTGCCGTTGAGGTGAACAACCCACCCAAAACGACAACCGCCAGAGGTTGCAAAATCTCTTTTCCGCCACCGCTGCCAATCACCAGCGGTAACATCCCTAATGCCGAAGTGAGGGCAGTCATCAAAATGGCGACCAGTCGTTCCATTGAGCCTTCGGTAATCACCTGCTTGAGCGGCATTCCGGCAGCAAACTTGCTGTTGTAATTATCGACTAACAGCAAGCCATTGCGGGTGGCAACCCCAAACAGGGTAATGA
>JBBIQC010000557.1:285-3753 GCA_037442585.1 Oscillatoriales cyanobacterium bin_317 | reverse complement strand
AACACGGATTTTACATAGCCGCGAGTTTCGCTGTAGGGAATGGATTCAACAAATTGATCAGGATCGCCCAGCCCCTTTTTCGCCACCCAATCGCCGACTGCCCCTGGCCCCGCATTGTAACTCGCCACCGCCAGCATGGAATTGTTGGCATACTCTTCATGGGTGTAGTCCAGATACCAGGTGCCCAGCTTGATGTTGTCTTCCGGGTTGTCTAACTGATACTCCTTCAGCTTGATGTTTTGGGCGATCCAGGTGGCCGTATCGGGCATCACCTGCATCAACCCGACTGCCCCCGCAGAAGACTTGATATCGGGCGTAAAGCGGGATTCTTGCCGGATCAGGGCTGTCACCAGTAAGGGATTCAATTGCCGTTCCTGCGACCAGTTTTCGATTTGCTCCAGGTAGGGGAAGGGATACAGGGCATACCAGTAATCAATATTCCGCTTCAAGGCTTTGTACTGGTCTTGCTCAGCAGGCACATCGCGCTGGCTCAGGTAAGACACCATGAAGATGCCATCCAGATTGTCGCCCACACTCTGCCGCATCAGACCGTCGGTGAATTGCTCCGCAACGGTGGGTTGCATGGGATTTTCAAATTCCGTCTGCCACATTTTCCAGGCATCCTGATCCTGGCCCAAGTGGTACAGTTCCTGCAGGGTCTTAGAGCCAGCGGGGAGGGTGGGTCGATCGGCCGGACGAGCCACCACAGGTTTCAACTGGCGCACCGTCGAGAAGTCTCCCACATCCCAGCCCAGCATGGCAGCCGATCGCCATGCATAGTAGGACTGGGGATAACGAGACAGCACCGTTTCAAAAGCTTTCTTTGCCTCATTTTGCTTGCCCAGTTGACTGGCCCATTTCCCCAGCCAGAAGGTAGCCTCTGGGGCATACTCGCTGTCTGAATTCTCGATCGGAATGGGAGAGGCCCACTGGATAGCCGTTGAGACATCCCCTGCAGCAACCGCTTTTTGAGCCATGTCCCAGCGCAACTCGGCGGCGGCATCCGATTTGCCATAGCGACTGAGGAGGATCTGGCGGGAAAGGGTGGCTGCCTGGGAGTTGTTCAGTTCATCCAGTACCTTCGATTTTTGTAACAGAGCTTCTCCCGCCCGATCGGGAAACTGGCTGATGGCCTGATCCAGATAGGCGATCGCTTGCTGTGCGTCCACCAGCTTTGAGACGCGGATCAGGGCCAATCCCGTGTCCTTATCGGTCGGGAAGGCCTGAATCATCCGCAGATAAGCCTGAGTGGAGCCAGGTTTTTCGCCCAGTTGCAACCCCCGCGCTGTCCGGTAAGCATTCCGGGCTGTAAACGGTGCTCTGGCGTAAGCTTCTCCGGCTTTACCGTATGCCTGCTTTTCCCAGTAGCCAAAGGCGATCGCTTCCCAATCTTCGGGCTGCAATTGACCTTTATACTGCTCAACAATGCGATCGAGGATTTTCGTGTAGTTCTCCAGGTACAGCCCATGTCGAGCAATCACCATCAGCAATTGGGGCTGGTTGGGATTTTTCTGCAGGCGTTGTTGGGCAATTTCCACCGACCGGGGATGGGCCGGAAACTGCGCGATCGCCTGATCCCACAGGGCTGGATCGGTTTTGCCCAGTTCATACAGGGCTTCTGCCGTGGCTGGATCATTGGCATGCTGTTTCACCACTTCCTGACGGGTGCTGGTCGCTTTGGCCGCATCTCCGGCCTGCTGGTACGCCTGCGCCCGCTTCAAGAGAATATGAGGAGCCATGACCGGGTAAGACGTTTCCAGTTTATCCAGTTGCTCTAAGGCTTTTTGCGGCTGGTTTTGTTGCAACAGTTCATTCGCCAGCAGGTAACGGGCGCGGCTGCGTGCGATCGTCTCCTTGCTCTGAGCGATCGCGGTCAGTTTTTCGGTACGTTTATTGGGGGGTAAAGCCTTCAGGATATTGATGTCATTCACCTGTACCGTTCCGGCCTGTAGTTCTGTCCCTACCTGAAACAGTCTGGCTGAATTCGCTGTTTGCCGATCCAGCAGAGCTTTAGCGATCCCACTGCCCAGCACCACGACACACAGCCCCCCGCCGACGAGTTGATACACTCGTTGCTTTCCTAAATTCGGCATGATTCCCTTACCAGAACTAGAAAATCTCTTGCGACTCTAACACTTTTTAGCAAAAATGCACGAAAGATTCTGTTCCTGTTAAACCAGGTCCAGCTAAAGAACAGTCGTTTTCTGATCAGAGAAACTACGATTCTGGACTTGGACAAGGTTTAATTCCTCCTGTCCTCAATCTTTTGATCAATACTGGAGATCAGTAGATTTAACAGGAACGTAGAGGATTTTTTAATGGAGTTGCGTGTCACCAATACCCCCCGCCTGGAATGGACTGGAGATGCTCTGGCTGTGGGGTTGTTTGAAGATCAAGTAGAACTCACGGATGCTCTGGCTGCCTTGGATGAAAAGCTGGCGGGAACCCTCAAGGAGCTAATTACTGAAACAGAATTTAAAGGAAAAGAGGGCAGCAGTGCTGCAACCCGTGTGGGTGGAGGAAGTGGCATCCGCAAAATTATTCTGGTGGGCTTGGGAAAACCGGATGGCTTGAAGTTGGAAACGTTGCGCCGTGCTGGGGCCGCCAGTGCTAAAGTCGCGAAAAAAGAAAAATGCAAGACGTTAGGGATCAGTCTGCCGCTGTGGAATGGGGATGCGGCGGCGACAGCCCAGGCGATCGCGGAAGGGGTAGAACTGGCCCTGTATCAAGACACTCGCTTCAAATCTGATCCGGAAGAGAAGCAAGGCCCGCGAGTGGAACAGGTGGAGTTGTTGGGATTAGGTGGACAGGAAGCCGCGATTACCCGCGCTCGGCAAATCTGCTCTGGTGTGATTCTGGCCAGAGAATTAGTTGCTGCCCCCGCCAATATTGTTACTCCGATTACTCTTGCTGAGACGGCCAGCGCGATCGCTCAGGAGTACGGCCTGGAACTGGAAATTCTGGAACGGGAAGACTGCGAGAAGTTAGGCATGGGTGCTTATTTAGGAGTGGCCCAGGCTTCTGATTTGCCACCCAAATTTATTCACCTGACTTACAAGCCAGAAGGCACCCCGCGCCGCAAATTGGCCATCATCGGTAAGGGACTAACGTTTGACTCTGGGGGCTTGAACATTAAAGTCTCTGGCAGTGGCATTGAGATGATGAAGACGGATATGGGGGGAGCCGGAGCCACATTGGGAGCCGCCAAAGCAATCGCGCAACTGAAACCGGATGTGGAAGTACATTTCATTAGTGCCGCCACGGAAAACATGATCAGTGGTCATGCCATGCACCCCGGTGATATTCTCACGGCTTCCAATGGCAAGACGATCGAAATCAACAACACGGATGCGGAAGGTCGGCTGACGCTGGCGGATGCCCTGGTCTTTGCCGAGAAGTTGGGAGTGGATGCGATCGTCGATCTGGCCACTCTCACCGGAGCCTGCGTAATCGCTCTAGGAGACAACA
>JBBIQC010000557.1:0-237 GCA_037442585.1 Oscillatoriales cyanobacterium bin_317 | reverse complement strand
GCGGGTGAAAAACTCTGGCGGATGCCAATGGAAGAGACTTACTTCGAAGGCATGAAGTCTGTGGTGGCCGATATGAAAAATACTGGCCCTCGCCCCGGTGGTGCCATTACTGCTGCCCTATTCCTGAAACAATTTGTTAAGGAAACTCCCTGGGCCCACCTGGATATTGCTGGCCCCGTTTGGGTGGATAAGGAGAACGGTTACAACAATCCCGGTGCCACTGGATTTGGGGTACGC
>JBBIQC010000556.1:0-3762 GCA_037442585.1 Oscillatoriales cyanobacterium bin_317 | reverse complement strand
TTAAAGCCTTTCTGCCTCAATATCCTATAAAGGAGGTCAACATTATCAGGCAGGTCATCTACAACTAGGATATTGCTCTGATTGCATCCCATTTGATACTTGTTCATCTATTTGCTGAGTTGAAAATGACAAATAAAAGGATTCGATTTAAGTATCTACATCCTGTTATTTTGTATGTTCTGATCGCCTGACAAATCTATGCCGAATCCATTATTCCCGTTGCTACTAATGGCGGAAACCCAATCACTTTTGCTGACAGCAAAATTAGGTTTTTTGGCGGACAGAGCTTTACAAATGGCTGAGCTTTAACCATGAGGTAGGCTAGGAAGGAAAGAGGGAGGGAGAGGATAGAGTTGGGAATTAGGAAGGAGAAATTAATGAATGGTTTGATACTTCAGAATGCTCGGTTGATTGGGTATGAAGGGGTGCAGCAAATTGCGATCGCAGACGGTAGGATTACTTCAATTCAGCCTCCAGTGATCTCCGCAGCAGATCCAGCAAGTGCAGAAACCAAGATTTTAGATATCGCAGGCGACTGGCTTTCGCTGGGAGGAGTTGATCTCCAGATCAATGGAGCGCTGGGGCTGGCTTTTCCTGATTTGAATGAGCAAACTATTGACAAACTGGCACCGATCAGTGAGTTTCTCTGGGAGCAGGGTATCGATGCCTTTCTGCCAACTCTGGTGACAACCTCCGTTGATAATATCCAGCGATCGCTGGCCACTCTTGCAGAATTCACCATTCACCATTCACCATTCACTACTCCGATCGCTGCTATCCTGGGTGTTCATCTCGAAGGGCCGTTTCTGAATCCCCAAAAGCGGGGTGCCCATCCCGTAGAGCATCTGCAGCCGCTCACGGTGGACAACGTCAAACGAGTCTTGGGAGATTATGCCAGTCTGGTGAAAGTAATCACCCTCGCACCGGAATTAGATGAATCAGGTCAGGTGATTCCCTACCTGCGATCGCTGGGGATTACCGTGAGTCTGGGTCATTCAATGGCAACGGCAACCCAGGCTCAGCAAGCCTTTGACCAGGGAGCCAGGATGGTGACTCATGCCTTTAATGCCATGCCACCATTGCACCATCGGGAACCGGGGTTGCTGGGAGCCGCGATCGTTGATTCCCGTGTTCACTGTGGCCTGATTGCGGATGGTCAGCATGTGTCTCCCATCATGATCGATATTTTGTTGCGGGCTGCTCAATACGATCGGGGGGTGTTCCTGGTCAGTGACGCACTCGCTCCTCTGGGTCTTCCCGATGGCCTTTATCCCTGGGACACTCGCCAGATTGAGGTCACTCAAGGAACGGCTCGCTTGCCCGATGGAACGTTGTCCGGTACGACATTGCCATTGCTGATAGGGGTTCAGAATCTCGTCAAGTGGGGGATTTGTCCGGTAGATACAGCGATCGCACTGGCCACTACTGCACCTCGGCAGGCGATCGGACTGCCCACAACATATCAGCAGCAACCCGCCCATTTCCTACGCTGGCATTTAGATGCGGCAGGGCAACTAAGCTGGAAACGGTTAAGTTTGAATGGCTCTAGATGAAGGATCCCAGTCGACTACGATAGAAGCAGGTTACACTAACATTTAAAGACCCTGTTACATTCCCGGAACGCCTCCAGCAAGGGGGTTTTCTAGAGGGAAGATAGGGAGCATTCAAAAGGCAAGCAGGTATGAAAGGTTCCCGCACACACTCTCTGGCTCAGCGATCGTCCATTCGTGGTAAAGCTGCTAAAGGCTTCATCACCGCATTTTTTGTCATTGCTCAGGGACTCAGCCTCACTGTTCCCGCTCTGGCGAGTGCAAACGCCAATCGTGAGCCAATGAGCTACAGCGACCTGTTGCGAGATATCGACAGTGGTAAGGTCAAAGCAATTGAGATCGATCGGGTACAACGGGTAGCGCGGGTGACGCTGGAAGACCAGAAGCGAGAAGAACCGCCGAAGGAAGTCCCTCTGTTTGACGAAAATAACATTCTGGTTGAGCGGGCGCGACAGAACAAAGTGCCTTTAGCCATTAAAGACTCAGCAGACAATGGAGCGATTGTGGGTCTTATGGCTCAATTGTTCTTGTTCCTGCTGCTGCTGGGCGGCTTGCTGATGATTATTCGACGGTCTGCCAACTCTCCTGGAGGGCCAGGTCAGGCATTGAACTTTGGCAAATCCCGTGCCCGCTTTCAGATGGAAGCCAAAACGGGAGTCATGTTTGATGATGTCGCCGGAATTGAAGAGGCCAAGGAAGAACTCCAGGAAGTGGTTACTTTCCTGAAAAAACCGGAGAAATTCACGGCTGTCGGTGCCCGGATTCCCAAAGGAGTGCTGCTGATTGGCCCTCCGGGAACAGGTAAAACCTTGCTGGCCAAGGCGATCGCTGGGGAAGCGGGAGTTCCCTTCTTCAGCATCTCTGGTTCCGAGTTTGTGGAGATGTTCGTTGGGGTGGGGGCTTCCCGCGTTCGCGATCTGTTCAAGAAAGCGAAGGAAAATGCCCCCTGCATCATCTTTATTGATGAAATTGATGCCGTGGGTCGGCAACGAGGAGCCGGAATTGGCGGTGGCAACGACGAACGGGAACAAACTCTCAACCAGTTGCTAACGGAGATGGATGGGTTTGAAGGCAATACTGGCATCATTATTATTGCCGCCACCAACCGTCCCGACGTGCTGGACTCCGCGTTATTACGCCCCGGTCGGTTCGATCGCCAAATTACCGTAGATTTACCTTCCTATAACGGACGACTGGGAATTCTGGAAGTTCATGCCCGCAACAAGCGTCTGGCCCCTGATGTGTCTCTGGAAGCAATCGCCCGTCGCACTCCCGGATTTGCGGGGGCAGATCTGGCCAATTTGTTGAATGAAGCGGCAATTCTCACAGCCCGTCGTCGCAAGGAAGCGATCACGATGCTGGAAATTGACGATGCGATCGATCGCGTCACGATCGGTCTGACTCTGACCCCGTTGTTAGACAGTAAGAAAAAGCGACTGATTGCCTATCACGAAGTCGGCCATGCGTTGCTGATGACATTGCTGAAAAATGCGGATCCCCTCAATAAAGTGACGATTATTCCACGATCGGGCGGGGTAGGTGGTTTTGCCCAGCAATCCTTCAACGAAGACATGATCGATAGTGGTCTGTATACTCGTGCCTGGTTAACCGATCGAATTACGATGGCCCTAGGGGGACGCGCGGCTGAAGAGGAAGTCTTTGGCCCTGCTGAAGTCACGGCGGGAGCCAGTGGGGATATCAAGTCAGTGGCAGAACTGGCCCGCGAAATGGTGACTCGCTACGGTATGTCTGAATTAGGGCTGGTCGCCTTTGAATCCTCTGGCAATGAAGTATTCTTAGGCCGTAACTTAATGGCCCGTTCGGAATATTCCGAGGAAGTAGCGACTCAAATCGATCGCCAGGTGCGGGAAATTGCCATGCATTGTTATCAGGAAGCCCGTCGTCTGATCCGGGAAAATCGGCCCCTGGTCGATCGGCTGGTGGACGTTTTGCTGGATAAGGAAACGATCGAAGGGGATGAGTTCCGCCAGATTGTTGCAGAATACACGGAGCAACAATCCGTTGCCACTCCATCATCTTGAACAACAAATTTTCAGGATATTTTCTGAAACGCTTTTCCAAAGCTTTGGGGAATGCTTATCCTATCTTGAGGTTTCTTGGGGGTATCCTCAAGAAACCTTATGCATTCCAGGGTTAGAACTAAGTAAAGGTTGAACAAAGATGCGGAATGTCAACAGCAGGCACTGTATTC
>JBBIQC010000555.1:0-3765 GCA_037442585.1 Oscillatoriales cyanobacterium bin_317 | reverse complement strand
GATCGCCTGAGCGATCGCCAATCCCAGCCCCGACCCAGTGTTAGACGTTTGGCTACGAGCAGGATCGACGCGGTAGAAACGGTCAAATAAGTGAGGAATGGCTTCGGGAGGAATGCCCACTCCGGTATCTTTCACCTTCACCTGCAAGGCATAGCTTCCCACGCGGCCAACCCGTTGCAGTTCCAGGTTGACCTGTCCCTGAGCGAGTGTATATTGCACGGCATTACCAACCAGATTGGTGAAGAGGCGGACTAATTGATCCCGGTCTGCCGTCAGTGTCCACAGATCGGAGGGAGATTGGGATGGCACAAGCGCGATCGCGGCCCCGCCATCGGGTTCGGTGTCCAGGAACACAGAAGGGCTGGCAGCAGGGATGGAGTTGGGAGATAACAAGGTCAGCGTGATCCGGATTCCCTTCTCAGCGGAGAGAGTTTGCTGCTCTTCTATCACTTCCTGAAGCAACTTATCCAGTGCGATCGCTTGCCAACGAGATTGCACAATGCCGCTGTCCTGACGGGCCAGAAACAACAAGTCATCTACCAACCGTCCCAATCGCCGTGTCAGCCGTTCCACCACCCGTAAATGCTGCAGCAACGATTGGGGATCGGGGTCAGGATCCGCCAGCGCTACCTGGACATTGGTTTGAATGACCGCGAGCGGGCTACGTAATTCATGGGACGCATCCGCCGTAAATTGTTTCAATCGCTGATAGGACTCTCTCACCGGTTCCATTGCCAGACCGGAGAGGAACCAGCCGATCGCCCCCACAGCTACTACCATGGCCCCAATGCCCAGCGCCAGATCTACAAAAAACTCTCGACTGGGCTTCGTCACCTCAAACCAGGGATGGCTAACCCTCAGGTATCCCAGCACAGAACGACCGACTTCAATACGCTGGGTGATTTGCCGGAGTACTAGAGGAGATGAAGAAACTCTCACCGTCTCCCCATTCGAATTGGGATGCAGAGGAACGTCCAGAGGTTGCTCAAGTGTTGACCAGATCAATTCCCCGCTGGGACTGAACCATTCAATATCAATGCGATCGTCCTCCGTAGTGGCCTGATTACCGCGAAAACTGGCTTCAATGTTGACGCGCAGTGGCCCCCCTTCAGAGTGCGGATCAACGGGTTCGATCACGAGCGATCGGCGCACTACCTCCACCACATGGTTGAGGGTGTCGTCCACCCGTTCAATTAACGTACTGCGAACATATAAATAAACACCACTGGCAAAGAACAACAGCAGTATGGCCGTGATTGTGGTATACCAGAGTGCTAAACGACGCCGAGTAGCCTGAAACATAGCTCCGTTTCAAAAATAGCAACCAGAACAGCGGACAGCAGCAAGTATGCGACCCTACAAAATGGCAACCGGGGGAAGCCTGCTGGAAAACGTCGATAAAAAATTTGTGCTCATTTTTCTAAATTGTGTGTACTATCGCTGTAAAGAACCTCGATAAAAGCAGTGTGAGAGGAGTTTCAGCTAACTTCTTCCTGTCAAGGACATTTTTGTTGGAGATGGAAATGCCAAAGCAAAGTTTTATTTCAGGGTAATCCCTGACTAAAAAGTTTTGGTATGCCATAGCAGTTTCTCGGTGTGTTTTTTCAGTACGAGATCAAAGATTGGAGTTTTTTCTGAAAGTGATTCAATTTCAGCGATCGCATCTATAATTAAACTTTTTTGATTATCGTAGAATTCCCCTATGAATTAGTTTCCCCTGAAACCAGCTTCCTAAAGGATTACATCTTTTTTCAAACGTCATCATTCTTCCTAAAATTGAGTACCATACATTAGCGTTCAAATGGTTTCAGCAGGGTTAAGTTGACTGGTTTTGCCCGTTTTGTATTCCTAAACCTTTAGTTGAGTCAGCAACATTGTGGTTAAAGCTCTAAGTGGTCTACTGTCTGGTAAATCAAAAGGTATCGGTGTTGAGCTTGCTCCAGACCGAATCAACGTAGCACAGCTACGGAAGCAGGGGCGGGCACTAAAGCTGGTCACTCTAGCCTCTACTCCCGTACCAGAGGGAATGTTTCAGGAGGGGCAGATTCTGGATCCTCCAGGAATGGCTGAGCTACTGCAGGAGGTTTTGACAGAGCAAAAAATCAAAACCAGGCAAGTTGCCTCTGCTGTTTTAGGTGGGCGAGATACAGTCACCCGAATTATTCCAGTTCCCGCAGAATTAGATGATATTGAATTGCGGGAAATGGTGTTAAACCAGGAAGCCGGACTTTATCTTCCTTTTCCTCGCGAGGAAGCTGACGTTGACTATCAGAAATTGGGCCTATTTGTAGATGATGATGGGATTGAAAAGTTTCGGGTGTTGCTAGTAGCAACTCGCAAGGAAGTAACCGATGCCTATATCCAAACCTTTGAAGCGGCTGGTCTCAAGTTAGATGTCCTGGAAATTGCCAGTTTTTCCTTGATTCGCACCATTCGAGATCAATTGCGTCAATTCTCTGCTCAAGAAGCTGTAGCGATCGTGGATATTGAATTTGAAAGCACCGAAATTTCGATCGCAGTAGACGGCGTGCCAGAGTTTTCACGGGCGGTTCCCATTGGCACCTACCAGATTCAAAGTGCCCTATCGCGGGCGATGAACCTGCCACCCTCTCGGAGTACTGATTTGTTGCAGGGGATGACCATTCCGATCATTCCTTCCGACACGATCGGCAGTACCAGTAAGATGGGTGGCACCAATCCAGGGTCAGCGGCGATGCTCCGGATTATTGGTGAGTTGGCAGACGAGTTGCGACGTTCCATCGATTTCTACCTGAATCAGGGGGAAAACCTGGAAGTCGCACAGTTGTTGTTGGCAGGGCCAGGGGCCGCGATCGGTCAGTTAGATGAATTTTTTACCCAGCGACTAAGCCTGCCTTGTAGTCAGGTGGATCCAGTTACCGCATTAGGGTTGGAAGTTGAACAGGAAATTCCGCCAACTCAACGGCCTGGGTTAAGTGTGGTATTAGGTCTAGGGTTGCGGGAGGCACTTTGATATGTATGGCTTAGACATCAATTTTCTGAAGGAACGCCCGGAGTATCGATCGCAAACGGTCGATCGCCGGAGACCCAGAGGCGGAGCCGCCGCCCCCGAGAGTCGGCAACCCCTGATTCTGGGTTTGCTGACGGGGTTAGTGCTGGTCGGTTTATCAGCAGGAGCATGGCTCTTCTTACAGAGTCAGAATGCAGCTTTAAGAGAGCGGCAGGCCCAGTTAGACGCTCGACTGGGTACGTTGAAGGCGGAACAAGCCAAACTCACCCAGATTACCAACCAAACCAAGCAGATTAAGGAGGAAACAGCCGCTCTGGCAGGAGTATTTAATACGATCAAGCCCTGGTCTGCCACGTTTAATGACATCAGTAGCCGCACGCCACCAAAAGTCCGAATTGTCCAAATTCGTGAACTGCCGCCTAATGAGGTTCCGATCGATAGATCCTCTCCCAGTCCCAGTCCATCTCCTGGTGCAGCTGCAGCCCCGGCTCCACCCCCTTCAGGGGTGATCCAAATTTCTGGAACAGCCACCAGTTTTAATGATGTGAATGACTTTTTGCTGGTACTGCAAAAATCCAAGTTTTTGAAACCAGAGAAGACACGGATTGTGAAGGCAGAGTTGGGTCAACCTCGATCGCCCCAACCCATTCAAGTGGGAGGCGGTGCCCCGGCGGCCAGAGACAAGATCAAGTTGCCTGCTGAAGTTGAGTTCACGATTCAAACCGTACTCAATGATGTACCTGCCTCTGAATTGCTCCAGGAACTGGAGAGCAAGA